>JAICYF010000157.1 GCA_025934355.1 Acidothermaceae bacterium | reverse complement strand
TCGCCCACCGCCCTGCCTGCCGCGTGCGTGTCGCGCAGCACCGACGTGATCTGCAGACAGGCGACGAGAATGCCGACCGCGACTATGACGAAGCCGCAGATCACTCTCAGCCGCAACGTCACAACCGCACGTTACCGGCAGATCGGGTGATTGAACCTGAGAGTTACTTGAGCACCCTCGCCGTCCCGCCCGTACTACCGACGGAACCGGGCTTCCGGCCGGTAGTTTTGGCTCCGTGGACGAGAACCGGGCGCAGCACGTTGTCGACGCCCTACGCGCGCGCGGAATCAACGCGCACATGGCCAAAGAGGGCACCTACCAAATCGGTGTGCGGGTCGACTTGCCGGACGGTCGCCAGGCGATCTGGGACTCCGACGACACGGCCGAACTCGAGGCGCAGGTCATGCGCGACGGCATGCTCGTCGGATTCGTGCCGGTGATCCCAGGCTCGGCCGACTTCGACGAGGCGCAGGTCATCGACGCCATTTCGCGAGCTGACTACGACCAGCCGATCGCGCGCGAGCGGCCGACTGCGCCACCGGCCGCGCCGCCGCTGCCGCGCGAGGGCGGCGTGTTCCGGCGTTTCCTCGGCGGCTTCCGCGAACGCTGATCGGCTGAGCGCCGGTGCCGCCCCGTGGCGTACCTCCGCCGAGCGACCCTCCGCCCGCCGAGTGAAGGGTTTGGGTTGCGGAATTTGCTGAATTCGCAACGCAAACCCTTCACTCGGCGGATGTGTGGCGCTGGGAATCGCGTCAGGTTAATCCGAGCGCGGCCTTGAACAACTGCGGGTCAAGCGTTTCTTGGATCGTCAGCGCCTTTCCTCCGACGCGCAGCAACTGCGGCGTGCCGACGTTGCCGTCCTTACTCGCCCGATCGTCGACCTGGGCGACCCAACCCGCGTACTTCATTGTCCTGACCGCGTCGACGTACTGCGGACTCGTGAGGCCGACGCTGCGGCCGAGCGCGATGAGGTCGTCGGTGGTGTAACCGCCCGATCGCTCCGGCGGCTGGTTGGCGTACTCCGCCTCCCGCAACGCTTCGAACTTGCCCTCAGCAGCCGCGGCCGCAAGCGCGTTCGCCGCGCGCACGGATTCCACTCCGATGAAGGAACGCACGCGGTATTCGACCGAGACCTTCCCCGCGGCGACGGCGGCCTTCAGGGTCGGACCGTTGATTCGCTCAAACTCCTCGCACACAGGGCATTGCGGGTCTTCGTACGCGATCAGCTTCAGCGGCGCCGTCGCACTTCCCACCACGATGCCGCCAGCGTCGGTCGCGCCGGGCGGCGCCACGACAACGGCAGACTTCCCGGACGACGGAGCGGCGTTCGCCACCATCCCGCCGATCGCGGCGCCGCCCAACGCGACGAACGCCGTGACAACGGCGATCCAGCCACGCATCTGCTGACGTCGACGAGCTTGCTCCTTGCGCACCTCTTCGAGTTTGCGTCGTCGCGAGCCAGACATCCCAGCGGGTATTGGCTTTTCGCCAGGATCGGCAGCGAGCCGCTCATCGACCGAGAACCGACTTCGCGTCGCGAAAACCGCTGCGAGCATGACCAGCAGCAGCAGAGAGTCGCGACCGATCTCTAGCAGGTAGTGGGTGTGCTCGACTTGGCCCCCGCCGCCGAAGCAGCCGCAGTCGATGCGCAGCCCGCGCAGGCCCGCAGACGCCACCGAGCCGATGAAGAGGGCGAGCAGCCCGGCTCCGATCGCGCCAACGACCCGAGTCGCCACGCCGAAAAGCAGCAGCGCGGCAAGCACGATCTCGAACGCCGGCAACCCGTAGGCGACCGGGTGCACCAGCGACTCCGGGAGGATGCGATAGGCGCGCACCGCCCGCACGCCACCTGCCGGATCACCTATCTTCGCGATGCCGGCGTAACCGAAAACGCCAGCGCCGACGACGCGCGCGACCAAAGAGGCCCACGGAAGCGCGACCAACGGCCATCTCCAACGGGCGGATTTTGCTGTCTCTGAAAGGCTTTCATCCGTACGAGCCGGATGCTTGATCTGAGTTGACATGACACTCCTGAAAGTCGAAACGAGCGGTGACCGCTCGTCTCGCGTTTAGGAGAACGCCGGTGCGGTCACCATGGACAAAGTCACGTGGTGGTCGGCGGGCGGGCCACGGCGTCCGCAGTCGTGCGACAGCATCAGTCGACGCGGCGCGTGCGGCGAAACCCACGTCGTGGCTGCACGAGTCAGCCGCTGGACGGGCGCAAGACTGCCGGCGGCGGAAAGTGCAGCGAGTGCCGGAAGTGCCGCGAGTGCGGCGAGCAGTCGGCGAACGATCGTCGCCGCCGCCAGGGTCGGACGACGAAGCAGCTGCCAACACTCAGCGTCAGCGCCCCGCATGACAAACGCGAGCGCCAACCCGACCGTCAGCTGAACGGCCAGCAACAACAGCCCGCCACGGTCTGTGGGCGTGCATGCTGCGCCAGAAATACTGGCGGGGCTGCAAAACAAGCCAGCGCCACCGGGATGCGCCAGTTGACCGGTGGAAGCAAACAGGTAGCCGACGTGCAGTGCCAATTCGGTCGCGACGAGCGCGATCAGCAACGCGATGGCGCCCCGCTCGCGTGATCCGAGAACCCACCCCGAAGCGACGACAAAGCCGAACGATGCCAGCAAGACCGCGAGCGGCGGGCTTGCGCCGTCCGACTTGGCCCGCAACAACAGCAGCAGTGTCAGAGCGACGCAAGCGAAAACGACAGCGCGCATCAACCGCGCAGGGATCGCACCCGCCTCACTCACGTCATGACCTCCATCGACCAGTATCGGTGCCGACCGGCCACTTCCCACAGGTCGAAGGTCCTCACATTTATCAAATGTTCAGGAATCAGCGGCGGCTGTAGCCACCCCCGTAGCCGCGGTCGTTCCAGTGGTTGTTCCAATGGTTGTTCCAGTGGTTGTCGCGCCAGTCGGCTCGGTAGACACGGCCGGTCCATCCGCGGCGGCCACGGCTGTAGCTGCGGGCGAAAAGGAAGAGCAGGGCGATAATCGCGACGGCCGGAAGCAGGTGCAGCATCAGCAAGACACCTGCCACCACGAGCAAAACGCTCGCCATCGACGTCAAAGCCACGTGGCCAGCGGCGCTTCGACGCTGCGGCGGTGCGGGCGGATCAAGCCTCGGCAGGTCAGCAAAGAGCACGCGCAAGTCTGCGCCGGTGCGCGCTTTCAACGCGCGCGAGGTGCGCTCTTCGTGTTCGTCTTGAGTCAACCGGCCGTCGGCGAAATGCCTGGCGAGCGCGGCGATCGCGCCGTCTCGTTCGGCATCACCGACGCGAAGTGAGTCGTTCGTCCTCATGGCTGTGCGCACCTTCCCGTTCCCTCAAGACTCCGACGTCGAAGGCCGTTACGCAAGCGGCTAACGTTCGGCCATGAGAGCGATCGTGTACCGAAGCGGCGACCCTGCCCTGCGACTGATCGTTCGAGCGCAACCCGTTGCCCTCGACGAAGAGGTGGTCGTTCGGATCGCGACGTCGGGCGTGAACCCGACAGACTGGAAAGGCCGCCGCAACCCTTACCCGGGCACGCCCGCCGGTGTTGATCTAGTGCCAAATCAGGACGGCGCGGGGACCATCGTCGAGGTCGGCTCTGGCGTTGACCGCGCCCGCGTCGGCGAGCGGGTGTGGCTGTGGGAAGCCGCCTGGCAACGAGCCGACGGAACAGCGCAGGAGTTCGTCGCGATCGCGGCTGACCACGCGGTGCCGCTGCCCGAGAACGCGTCGTTCGAACTCGGCGCGAGTCTCGGCATTCCCGCGATCACCGCACACCGCTGCCTCACCGTCGCCGAGCGCGGACCGGAGCGGTTGTCAGCAGGAGCGCTCTCGGGTCGCGCGGTGCTCGTGGCAGGTGGCGCCGGCGCGGTCGGTCACGCCGCCATCGAGTTAGCCCGCTGGGCGGGCGCGCACGTGACCGCCACGGTGAGCGGTGAAGAAAAGGCCACGTTGGCGCGCGCCGCGGGTGCGCACGCCGTGGTCAACTATCGCGAAGCTGGCGCCGCCGACGCAATACGCGCCGCGGCGCCCAACGGCGTCGACATCGTGGTCGAGGTGGCGCCCGTCGAGAATGCCGAACTCGACAGCGCGGTGTTGGCATCCGGCGGTTGCGTCGCCGCGTACGCCTCGGGCGCCGAACCCAATGTTTCGCTACCAGTGCGGCAATTGATGGGCCGCAACATCAGGTGGCAGTTCGTCTTGGTTTACACGATGCCGGACGACGCGAAGCGGCACGCCGTCGCGGCGATCTGTGACGCACTGGCCGCCGACGCGCTGCATGTTGGCGAGGAGTCGGGGTTGCCGCTGCGGCGTTTCCCGTTGGAGCAAACCGAGGCCGCGCACGACGCCGTCGAAGGCGGAGCGATCGGGAAGGTTCTGGTCTCGGTAGGCGCGTGACCTGAGCGACCCGCACGGCGCTCGGCCGTGCTGTCCGGGCGGCGCGGGCGGCCGCAGAAACCGAAGACCTCGCCACACTCGGCGAACAGGTCAGACCGTCGAGGGTGACGAGGTCCTCGGAATCGCTTGGGCGACCGCTGTCGCTTGGTCAACCACTGCGTACGGATGGCAATCGTGCCACGTTTACCGCCCGTGCGCGCGGCCTCCTCCGCCGCCTGGTTGTCGCCTGCGTCGCGATCTCTGGGACGCTCGGAAGTGGACGACGAGCGGATCTTGCCGCATCATTAGCAGTCGAAGGTCGAGAGTGCCAGGAGGCGAGCCCGTGCCGACGTACCAGTACGCGTGCACCGAATGCGGAGAACCGCTCGAAGTCGTCCAGAAGTTCACCGACGAGCCGCTGACCGAATGCCCGGCTTGTCACGGGCGGCTGCGCAAGGTCTTCAACTCGGTCGGCATCGTGTTCAAGGGCTCGGGCTTCTACCGCACCGACAGCCGCGACTCCGGGTCAAAGACCAAGACCGGTTCGGACGCCGCGACTTCGTCCACCTCTACGCCGAGTTCAACCTCCGACGCTTCGTCGACCTCGTCGACATCGACGTCCTCCACACCAGCGACGAGCACGTCGTCCAGCGCCTCTGCGCCGGCCGCAAAGGCCGCTTCGGCCTAGGCGCGTACCGGCAAGGCCCTCGGTTAGCGCGCCGGCCGCGGATCGGGCAGCGCGGTCAGGTCGATGACGCGCGGCGGCACCGATCGCACGCAATCGCGACCGTCGGCCTTCGCTTGGTACATCGCCGCGTCGGCGGCGGCGATCAGCCCGTCGAGACCGTCGATGACGGCGTCGAGATGCGCAACGCCGATCGACGTGGTGACGCCCACCCAGCTGCCTTGGTCGCAGCGGACTTTGACCGTCCCGACGTCGGTGCGAATGCGCTCCGCGGCCGCCGCCGCCTCGCTCGCCGTCAGGCCCGCGAGCAGGACCGCGAACTCCTCACCGCCCAGTCGCCCGACAAGGTCGCGCGGCCGAACCGCGTTGCTGATCGCCCGAGCCGCCGCTGCGAGCACCGCGTCGCCGACGAGGTGACCGTGGCCGTCGTTAACGGCTTTGAAATGGTCGAGATCGACCAGCAGGCACGACAACGGCGCTCCGCTCGCCTGGGCTCGCGCAAGCTCGCGGGCCGCGACGTCGCGCCAATAGTGCCCGGTCGCGACCTCTGTCAGCTGATCGGTGCGGACGGCGGCGCGCAGGCCCGAGAACGCCTGGTGCTGCATGTAAAGCACCGGAGCGGCGGCGAGTGGGAGCAGCCACGGGTTGGTCACCCAAGCCAGCGTGACGACGACCCCCATGCCCACGTCGACGGCGTCCATCGTGAGGCTTTCGCGGCTTGCGACCCCGCGCGCACTCGACCAGCCCGCGGTTGCCGCGACGATCGCAACGACCAAGCCATTGTTGACCGTCCAGAAGACGACCACTGCCGCGATTACGGCAAGTTCTCCGGACGGCGAGCCAAGCAGGTCGTGCGGCGTTGGCCAGGTGTGGTGGCTCCCGGCCACGGCCCCGTGGAGTCCGGCAGCCGCTGCGCGGGCCAGACCTATGGCGGCGATGTTGTAGGCGAGCTTGACGGTGTCGCGCTTGAACCCTCGGAACTGGATGTAGAGCACCGTGACGACGGCGAACAGCGCGGCGACGGCAGGCGGCAACAAGAGCGTGACCGGCCAGCCCCAGACACCAAGAAAGTCGCGGGAAAGCCGGTCTTTGCGGGCTCGCGGCCATGCGAGTCGTAGCGAAATCTCGATGCTGAGGATGACAGCGGCCGTGAAGACCAGGAGCGTCAGGCCTTGCCGACCGGCAAGTCGGAGGTCTGCGAAGCCAAGCGAAATGACGGCGAGATAGCCGCCGATGACGGCCAAGACAAGCGTGCGGGCCGATGTGGAGAGCGCGAAGCCAGCCTTAAGCGACTTCGCAACGCTCATGGCCACACCCCCGCCGAGGGACGGAAAGCCCACGCACACCGGCCGTAACCGGACGATGAGCGATGACCTTACCTGCCAAATCCGCGAAGAGCTAGCCAACGAGGCCGGTTAGGCCTTTGGATGTTGAGCGCCACCGCACACCGAGCCCGCTTGCGGGTCTTCCCCTCGGAGAGGAGGCGGCTTCGCCATGCGCGACACTCAGTGGACCAAGCGCTAAATGCGACTCCCGGGTCCGGCGGCGCTCAGCGCCGCCGGACCAGCCTCGCGGCCGGCCTCGGTTGCCCACACCCGCGCCGCGGGTCGTCCACCGCGCGTCGACGCCGCCGCCGACGCCATCGCCGCGTCGCCTAGATTCGGGCTCATGACTTCGGCGACCCCGCGCTTCGAACAGCCGCCGATTGGCGTGATCGGCGGCTCCGGCTTCTACGACTTCATCACCGACGCGACGCCGGTCGCGGTCGAGACCCCGTTCGGGCCGCCGTCCGAGCCGGTGCTGACCGGCTATGTGGGCGAGCGGCCGGTGGCGTTCGTGCCGCGGCACGGGCGCG
>JAICYF010000148.1 GCA_025934355.1 Acidothermaceae bacterium | reverse complement strand
GCGCGCCCGAGCGGCGGCGTCCACTGGCGTGGCGATCGTCACCGCCGCGCGCGAGCCGATGGCGCGACGGTGCAGCACCCGCCGGCCCGCCACGTACTCATCGACGGCAGCGCTCGGGCCGCTCACGGTGGCGGCGGTTCCGCGGACTTCGTCAGCCGGCGCGTCGAGCACCAGCCGGCCGCGGTCGAGCACAACGACCCGCTCCAGCGCGTCCGCGATCTCGTCGATGAGGTGGGTCGACAGCAGGATCGCGCGCGGGTATTCCGCGAAGTCGGCGAGCAACCGGTCGTAGAACAGCTGGCGACTGGCGGCGTCCAGCCCAGCGTACGGCTCGTCGAACAAGGTCAGGTCGGCGCGCGCCGCGAGACCGATCACGATTGACAGCGCAGACCGCATTCCGCGCGAGAGCCGCTTCACCACGCGACCGCGTGGAAGGTGGAAGTCATCGAGCAAAGAGGCCGCGAAATCGGCGTCCCAGTTCGGATAAAACCAGGAGGCGGCCTGAACGGCTTGGCAAACTCGAATGTCCGGGAAAGATTGGTCTTCGCGCACGAACACGATCCGACGCAGCACGGCGTCGTTCTCAAGTGGTTGTTCGCCAAACACGTGCACCGTGCCGTCGCTCGCGAAATCTTGCCCCGCGACGATCCGCATGAGGGTGCTCTTACCGGCGCCGTTGTGACCCAGCAAGCCGGTCACGCAGCGGTCGGCGATGTCCACGGTGACGTCGTCCAGTGCCGCACTTTGGTGGTACCGGCGCGTTAGCCCGGACGTCGAAATGGCGTTGGTCATCGGGAGCCTCCGATCGCTTGCAAATTGGCCTCGTCCGACCCGTAGGGGCGGGAAGCGGATTGGGTCGCGCCCGGGCCACCTGGGTCGACTTGACGGATGAGAGCGACGAGCGCCTCATCGTCAATGCCGAGGCGTCGGGCTTCGGTGAGCATTGGGGTGAGGTACTGCTGAACGAATTCGCCGCGGCGACGACCGAGCAACTTCGCTCGAGCACCGGTCACGACGAACATGCCGACGCCTCGGCGCTTTTCCAATAGGCCGTCATCGAGCAACATCGCGAGTCCTTTTGCGGCGGTGGCGGGATTGATCCGGTGGAACGCGGCGAGCTCGTTTGTCGAGGGCGCGCGGTCGCCTTCGGCGAGGCTGCCGTCGGCGATGTCGTCCGCAACCTGGGCGGCGATCTGCACGAACAACGGGGTTCCCTCGTCGAGCATGTCGCCTCCCATCTCGTTCACGGGTTCATTAGTCAAGTAATGTACCCACGAACTTCCGCCGGCGCAAGTCCGTCAGGCAGGTTCGCGACTTCAACCAGTCGGTTGACTCGCCCGCGACGCCGGTGGGCGGGAAAAGCCTTTGCTAGCAGTCAGTTCTGTGCGACGCACAGTTTCCGGTGCTGACTCAACCCGGCTGACCCGCCAACTCCCTGGCCGCAATCGGCCACGGACGCGTCGCCCACTCGGCGGCGAGGGCCTTGGCAAACGCGTACTCGTCATCGACGTCGAGTGCGGGTGCAGCGCTCGACGCTTTCGCGCGTGGCGCCGTGCCGGACTGCCGTGCCTCAATTGCCGCACGCAGGTACCACGAGAATTCGGTGGCCGCGCGGTCAGGGCCTGGCGTATGGCGCTGGCCAGCGGTTTGCGCGGCGGCTGCTTCTTCGTCACTGACGTACATTCTGAGCGCCAGCATCGCGTCGCGGATTTCGACCATCCGTCCGAGGAGTCGCAGGTCAGGCCGGGTGGCGAGGAGGTCGGCGACGCGGCTCGGCCGTTTGCCGAGGACGACGTGCGGGGCGGCTTCAATCGCTGACAACCAGACCGGGCGCAGCAAACACAACGTGGCGACGTCGGCGATCCTTCGCCGCACCCGCCGCACCACCGTGACGACCGCCGGGATCAACAGCCCAAGGCCGGCTGTCATTCCAAAGACCGTGAGCATCGCGCGACCGACGTTCGCGGCGCCGGCGACGACGCCGCCGCGTGGTGCCACGACCGCCGCAGTGAGTCCGACGGCCAGCACGAGTGACCACACGAATCCGCCGAGCGCCCCGAGGGCGACAAGTCGAAGCCCGAGTCGCATGGAGCGACGGGAGACGTGCTGACAATGCCGCAGCCAGAGGCGGGCGAATTCGACGAGGCAGATGTCGAGGTACGCGATGTCGGTCATGCTGTACGCGGCGATCTGTGGCACGCCGCCAAACGTTTGACCGAACTTGACCGTCTCTGGCTGCGATGGCGCCGACGTGAACAGGATCGCCGAGATCACCACCGCCGCGCCCGCAAGAACGTAGGTGCGCACTCGCGCCCGCCTCGCGTGTTCCGGCTTCGTGATTTGCAACGACACGTCAAGGAGAAACGCGGCCCCCAAGACGGGGAGCACATCTTCGGCCAGGTAGGAGAAGTTGGCGACGCCGACCATCTTGTCGAGCCACACGTAGACCGGCGCGAGATGAACCGTCAGAGAGCTGGCGAAGCAAAATAGGGCTGTGCAGAGCGCTCGCTGTGCCGCCGAGACCCGCGCTGCTGGAAGACGCACTGCACCGGCCAGCCAGAAGATGGCGGGCAACACCGCCAGGCGTGTCGACATCTGGTTACCCGAGGATGTCTTCGATTCGCTGCGCGGTCGCGCCCCGTGCAGGTTGTGGCGCAACCGCATCTGTCGGTTCGTGCCGGCGGCCCGTGTCGTCAGCGAGGGCTCGGGCGAGAATCAGTCTCGCCATCATCTCCGCTTCTTGTTCGGCCTCGGTGGAGTATTCGGTGCGGCCCAGCATGTGGCGGATCGCCCCGACGGCGTCGGGCGCGAGGGTGGCCACAAGTGATTCGTCGAGCGGCCCGACCCCGCGATGGCCGCACAGCATGTGCGCGAGCTCGTGCAACACGATGTTGTCGCGGTGAAAACGGCTCGTCGATTGTTCGACGAAGACCCAATCGGTGGTGGCTGTCTGCAGCCACGCGCCACACGGAGTGCCCGCGCCAGCTGTCGACGGCAGTGCGCAGATGCGGATCGGGCGGTTGCGCTGCTCGGCGATCTGCGCGCAAAACGCGTCGAGGTCGAATGGCCGCGGTAGCTCGATGCTGGCGACTCGTGTTTCGCAGCGGCGCCGCAGCCGGGCAAGCGTCGTCATAGCGGGTGCCCCTACCGGGTTGTCTTGTGCGGCTTCCTAGCCGGCGTGACGGGCGGAGTGTCGGCGGGCAAGCCCTCCAGGCGTCTCACGTGTTCGACCATCGAACGCAACGCGTCGACCCCTTCGGGCGAAAGCTGCGCGGCACGAAGCGCGACGGAACGGATGCCGGCGTCGCGTAACGCGGATATGACCTCAAGTTCCTCGTCGATTCGGTCGGTGATTTCCTCATCGAGGAAGTACGCGACCGGGACGCCGAAAAAGCCAGCCAATGCCTCGAGATGATTGAGTGTTGGATTAGTGCGCAGACCCTTGCGCAACTGCCAGATGTAGGTGGCGCTGATTGTCGGGCCGCCGCCAGTCTCGATCGCGGTGGCGACCTCCTGGTTGCTGTACTCGCCTCGGCCAGCTGGTTTGACCGTCGCGAACAAGCGCTGGAGCCTGGCGGCAAGCGTCTCGGACGGCGTCGATGGCGTGGATGACGCGGCCATTCCCACCTCATGTCGCTCGGTGCCCGTCAGCTGACATGAAGAGAGTACGGGTAGCTGTCAAACTCGGACACCCATGACAGCTGACGAAGCAGCCAACAGCTGCTAACGTCAGCTGACGTGGATTCCACCCGCACTGGTTCCGCCTTGCCGTCACGCGTCTCACGAGACGACGTCGACTATCCCCGGATTTCGATCGGCGAACTCGCGGGCACCTTCTCGCCGCGACGGGCTGGTGAGTGCCCCGAGCACGTCGAGGCACTGGCGCAGGCTGACGACGAGCTGCCGCCGATCGTCGTGCATTGGCCCTCGATGAAGGTTGTCGACGGAATGCATCGGCTCCGTGCCGCGCAGCGCCGCGGTGCTAGCGACATTGCCGTGCGATTCATTGACGGCAGCGAGGACGACGCGTTCGTCCTCGCGGTGGAGGCCAACATTCGGCATGGGCTGCCTCTCACTCTCGCTGACCGCCGCGCGGCTGCCGCGCAAATGCTGCTCGCCCACCCTGACTGGTCGGACCGCCGTATTGCGTCATCCACGGGGCTCGCGCCCGGCACGGTCGCCGCGGTGCGGCGCCGAGTCGGTGCACAAAATGAGCAGTTGACCACCCGGGTGGGCCGTGATAACCGACGGCGAAGCGTGCGGCCACTCGAAAACTCGGATCCGGCGGAGCAGCCGCGGTTGAGGGCGGTTGGCGTTGGTCGCTCGGGCGCTAACGCGTCAGCGGGCGGTAGCCCGCCGCGGTCGGCCGCCCCACCCGCTCAGCTGATGGCGACGCTGCGCAGCGATCCGTCGGTGCGGCTCAATGCTCGAGGACGCGCCGTCTTGCAAATGCTGGCGGCAAACAATCTGACTCCCGATGAGTGGATTCGGCTGCCTGAATCGGTCCCGTCTCACCAGGCCTCAGTGCTTGCGCAATTGGCTGAGCACTATGCATGGCGATGGCGAGCCCTTGCGCAGCGGCTCCGCGACGTCGTCCGGGAAACATGACCGGACGACGGGAAATCTGGTCGGGTCGAACCACATCCTGATTTAACAGACTTCCTTGCCACACGTTGGCGCTCTCGCTACGGTTTGCGCGGCGCGGTGAATAACCTGAACCGCAAATTACGCGGCCACCATCCTGGGCCGCTAATTCGGCGACATCGCACAGCCGCTCGGGGATTTCGCGGTTAACATCTTGACGCTGACCATTTCAGTTCTCGGCATTGCGCGGCTTCCTGATCCGACAGAGTCGAAGACCGTCGGAAGCGGGCCGGCATCCGCTCGAGCAATGACTAGGAGAGGTGCAGAATGAAAAACGCATTGCGCACGCTTACCCCACGGTTATCCATGGTTGTGACGGCGTTGCTGGCGACCGTCGTCGCGGGTCTGTCGACAGCGGCACCTGCAGGCGCGACCACGTCATCGACCAACCTGATGAATGTTGAGTCGCGCTTGTGTATGGGCGTGTCGGGCAACAACTTCTTCAGCGGCGCTCCAATCATCATGTGGGACTGTGGAACGAATCACGCCGATCAGTACTGGACCGGAATTCCCGCTTACCAGTCTGGCCAGAACCCTGACAAGGGTTACGTGATGATCCAGAACGCCGAGCACTCCAACTATTGCCTGGCCGCGCCGTTCAACGGCGAGCCCTACAGCCAGCAGCTCATCATCGAGCCGTGCAACCAACAAGACGCCCACCAGTGGTGGGACGTGTACTACGTGGGTGTAGGACGTGGCGTTGCCGCGGTGTTGACGAATGAGGCGACCTCGCGAGTCGCACAAGCGCACGAGCCCAACCAAGACGGCGCGCCGGTCATTCAAGAACCGTACTTCGGCGGTGCCAGCAACCAGGAGTGGTACGCGTAAGGCCGCCAGGTATCCAAGCGTCCGTGGTGGCGTATTGCCTGCTGCGTACGCGCCAGCGCAAAGTCCAAGCCATTTTCAACTGATGAATGAGGGCCCATGAGAAAACGTGCCGATATTTCGCCGGGTAGATTTAACTCGTCGCGAGCGCCAAGGAAGCGCCGCGCGTTCATAGGCGCGGTCGCGGTAGCTGGCTTTGTTGGAGCTTTCGGAGTGCCCGGTCTCAACATGATGGCCGCAAGCGCCACCGACGCGACGACAACCGGCGTCCCTGCCCCGTACATCACGACTCAACCCAGCGGGGATCCCCATCCGGAGCCGTGTCAGCTCAACGGGCAGACGGGCGTCTGCCTCTACACCTCGCAAGACCTCGCCGAAGGAAAGGTCACGACTGGATATCCCGCGTTCAACCAGAACGCATATCCAATGACAAACACCCTGGGCTACTTCTCGACCGACGGCGTCAACTGGCAAGGCCCGTGGACGCTCATGCAAGAGAGCACCTACGTGACGATGGGTTGGACCCCAAGTGGCGCCAAGCATCTGTGGGCACCAGACGCGCACCAGGGCGCCGACGGTAACTGGTACCTGTACGTGCCTGACCTGTCCGACACGACGCACCCCTCTGACTCTTCTTTTATCGGGGTGTTCGAGTCGACAGGCGGCCCGATGGGCCCTTTCAACATTCCAGTGGGCCAAGTGCAGATGCCGGGCGGCCCGGTCGGGAATATCGGTTATGCCAGCGACCCCGACGTCGTAGACACCGGGTCCGGACGCATGGGTCCACTTCCATACATCTACTGGAACGACCGGGACAATGGGAGCCTCGGCAACGGCCAGGTCGCGTGCGGTGGCATTTCGGTAGCCCCGCTTGACTCGGACATGTTCACCGTCGGCACGCCAACGCGCCTGGACTTCACCGGAATCCCGCAGAGCTGGGGCACGTGCAAGGACACCTACGGGCGGACACACCCCTACATGGAAGGTCCGCACGTCTACGACACCTCATTGGCCGGCTGGCCCGATGGAACGCCCGGGCCATTCCTCATGGTCGTGCCGATCAAGCCTGTCAACGTGCCGCCCGCATGCGCCAATAGCGTGCAGGGACAGCCGGGCACCTCGAACCAGCTCGTCGCGTGGCTCACGTCGGGCTCGCCGACAGGGCCGTTCGCCTACGGCGGCATCATCATGTGCGGAAGTCTGAAGGAGTGGACCCAGCAGGGCGGCATCTTCCCGATGAAGACGTCGGGCAATACCCAAGGTCGCACCCCGTTGATCTACGTCTACCACGACGCCAACCCCGGCAGTAGCGGTCACAACCGCACCCTGCACGCCGAA
Organism: Acidothermaceae bacterium; assembly: GCA_025934355.1. Lineage (GTDB taxonomy): Bacteria > Actinomycetota > Actinomycetes > Acidothermales > Acidothermaceae > JAICLV01. The sequence continues at coordinate 558 of JAICYF010000148.1, read as the reverse complement.
TGCCTCTTCTTTGGCAACGGCCGCCTTGCGCAATCGATCCGCACGGCCGGCACGCAGGCCAGCCAAAGCGGGGCAGAGGCAGACTGCCTCAACGGCATGGCGGATAAGAACACTGTCGCCATACAGTCACCCTCCAGCGGCATGTTCGTAAGCCAGAATGGCAACAACACTCTCACCCCAAATCGCACGGGTGTCGGACCGTGGGAGCGGTTCACGCTGTACGCGGGACATGGCACCCAGCCGCTCGATCCGACGTCGAGCATGACGTCGGGGTCAATCTTCAACGGTTCGTGGGGCTCGAACGTGTCCGGTCTCGCAACGGCAACAAGCAGCGGGGCCAACATCACAACGACGAGTGGAACTGGCAACTCCTCCGTGTTCAACTTCATGTTCAGTAATCAGAACGTGCAGATAAGTTCCGTACAGACGGGTCAATGGGTGCGCACGAACGGCACCTCAAGCCTCCGGGCCGACTCATCTCTTGCTCCCTCGTACGTGCTGTACCACCAGTAGACGCGCCAATGCGGGTGCCCGCCCAGTGGTGGTGGGCACCCGCAG
>JAICYF010000135.1 GCA_025934355.1 Acidothermaceae bacterium | reverse complement strand
ATCGGGCTCGCGGTCTACTACGTCATGTCGGCGAACACGGAGGACGGCGTCCCGCCGCTGGTCTTCGCGTGGGGTGGTCTGCTATCCGGTGGGTTCGCGCTGCTCATCTTTGACGCGGTCGGCTTGATGCCGTTCCACGCTCCGCGCGCAACCGTCACGCTCGCGCACTCCCGCGTGTCGTGGATCGTTCCGGTCGTCGGGCTTTCGATCGTCGCGGCCGCATTTGCTTATGTCGCAGGCATTGCCGGTGTGCGATTGCTCGGCGCGAAGGTCGCGTCGTTCGTCGGGCTGACCGAGGTGCTGTTCGCAGTGCTGTTCGCTTGGTGGTTGCTCGGCCAGTCGCTCGCGGTTGCGCAACTCCTTGGCGGCGCGTTGGTCGTCGCAGGCATCGCGTTAGTGCGGCTCGACGAGCTGGCTAGTCCGCGTACGCTCCCGGCGCCGGATTCACCGAGAACACACACCACACCGCCTTGCCCTGAGGTGTTGGTCGAATACCCCACCGCTCAGCCAACACGCTGAAAAGTCGCAGCCCGAGCGGCGGAGTTCACTGGCCGGGCAGCACCAGGCGTCCGTCGACGCGGCGGGGGACGGTGACCGGCCCGTCGCGCAGCTCTGCCGGCAGCACATGCTGCGGTGCGTCTTGCCACGCGATCGGCCGCAAGAAACGGCGGATCGCCGTCGTCCCGACCGACGTGTGTGCGCTGGTCGTCGCCGGCCACGGACCGCCGTGCTGCATCGCCCAGCTCACCGCGACCCCGGTCGGGTAGCCGTTCCAGATCACCCGGCCGACGACGTTGCGCAACGTCGCGTCGAGCTTCGCCGCGAACGGGTCGTCGGACGACGCGTGGATCGTCGCGGTCAGCTCGCCGGGCAGCTTGCGCAGCCTTTCCAGCAGAGCGTCCTCGTCGTCGTAGCGCACGAGCACGGTCGTCGGGCCGAAGCACTCCTCAAGCACGCCGGCGACGTCGTCCAGGCTGGTTTCAAACAGCGCTCCGCGCATGTCGGACGTCGAATCGGCGGCTTGCGGCTGCGCTTCGGCGACAAGGGTGACCGTCTTGCGCAGCCGGTCGAGGCCGGTCGCGTACGCGTCGGAGATGCCGGTGTTGAGCGGCACGCCCGGGGGTTTTCCGGAGAGCTGATCGGCGGCCGCGTCGCGAAGCGCATCGCCGCCGGCGCCGGTGGGGATGAACGCCAGCCCTGGCTTCGTACAGAACTGGCCGACACCGAGGGTGGCCGAGTCGATCAGGCCGCGGCCGATCTGCTCGGGGCGTTCGGCGGCGGCGGCCGGAGTCACGACCAGCGGGTTGACGCTGGAAAGCTCGCCGTAGAAGGGGATCGGGTCGGGTCGGCTGGCCGCCAGGTCGAAGAGTGCTCGGCCGCCCGCCAGAGATCCGGTGAAACCGACCGCTCGGATCGCCGGGTTGGTGACCAGCGCGCGGCCAGCGTCGACGCCGTGCACAAGCTGGACGACGCCGTCAGGGGCGCCCGCACTTTTCGCTGCGGCCCGCATTGCGTCGAACACCCGCACGGACGTCGCCGGATGCGACGGGTGAGCCTTGATGACCACCGGGCAGCCGGCGGCCAGCGCGGACGCGGTGTCGCCGCCCGCGACGGAGAAGGCGAGCGGGAAGTTGCTCGCCCCGAAGACCGCGACCGGACCGATCGGCACCAGCATTCGACGCAGGTCGGGCCGCGGACCCATCGGCGTCTCGCCAGCATGGTCGATCGTCGCCTCGAGGTACGAGCCCTCGTCGAGGACGTCGGCGAAAAGCCTTAGCTGGTAGGCGGTTCTGTTGAGTTCGCCGGTCAACCTCGGTTGGCCGAGCGCGCTCTCGCGATCAGCCAGTTCGACGATCGTCGAGCGGTCGGCGTCGAGCGAGTCGGCGATCGCGCGGAGCACGCGGGCCCGGCCGTCGCGTTGCAGCGCCTCGAACTCGGCCGCGACACTCGCGGCGGCCGCGCCGGCTGCGGCGACGTCGTCCGATGACGATTCGACGCCCACCACTCCGGTCGGCTCGCCGGTGCGCGCGTCGATGCTGATCACTTCCTGGCTCACACGTGGTCCTTTCCGCGAACGACCGTGTTGACCAGCGTGCCCACTTCGGTGATGTCGACGCTGATCACGTCGTCCGGTTGAAGGGTGAACGGCAGGTCGGGAACGAGGCTCGTTCCGGTGGAAAGCACGACGCCGTCGGGAAAATCGAGCTCACGGAACAGGTAGGCGCCGAGCTCGTCGAGGCGGCGGTGCAAGCTCTTCGTGCTGGCGTCGCCGCTCCACGCGGTCTCGCCGTCGCGAGTGATCGTGCAAGTGATGGTCAACGCGTACGGGTCGGGCACTTCCCAGGCGGGGCGAATGCCCGGGCCGAGCGCGCAGCTGCCGGCGTAGATCTTCGCCTGCGGCAAATAAAGCGGATTCTCGCCTTCGATCGATCGCGAGCTCATGTCGTTGCAGATCGTGTAGCCGATCACTTCTGCGTGCGCGTTGAAGACAACCGCGAGCTCCGGCTCTGGGACATTGACCTCGGAGTCGGCGCGGATCGCGACGTTCTCGTTGGGGCCGACGGCTCGCCACGCCACGGACTTGAAGAACAGCTCTGGCCGGTCGGCGTCGTAGACGCGGTCGTAAATATCGGCCTCGCGTTCGCTCTCCTGCATTCGGGCGGCCTTCGACCGCTCGTAGGTGACGCCCGCGGCCCACACCTCGGTGCGACCGTCGACCGGAGCCAGGAGGGTGATCTCAGACGACGGTTGCGCCTCGGTCGCTGGGCGCAGCTGATTGCGGATCGCGGTGAGGGGCAGAGAGAGCAAGCCGACCAGCGAAACTTTCGGATCCAGCGGATGCAGGCTCGGCCCGTCGATGATCCCGACGCGGGGCCCGTCTTGCGTTGCGAACCGAACGAGCTGCATGCGGGCCTCGCAGATTCATTAGCGGCGTGACGACAACTGGCATTCAACCCGATCGGAGCGGCGCCGGTGACGCCGCCTAGGCGGACGCGAGAGGTTCTGCTGGCGGTGGGGTCGCAAGTGACAACCGCCGTCAGTCCGACCCCATGCCCGCGTCGCGCGCCTTCGCGATGGCCGCGGCGCGAGTGGCGACCCCGAGCTTCGTCATCACCGCGGAAACCCGGTTGCGTACCGTCTTCTCAGCCAGGAAGAGCCGGGTGGCGATCGCGTTGTTGTCGAGTCCGCGCGCCATCAGGTCGAGTAGGTCGGACTCGCGCGCCGTTAGTTGCGGGAATGGCGAGCCGGCGCGGGTTGCGCTCACCGCGGCTCGGACGTGCGACGCGACGCCCGACCCGATCACCACCTCGCCGCGAGACACTGCGTTGAGTGTGCGTTGTATGTCGTCCTTCGACGCCTCTTTGAGCAGATAGCCGCGCGCGCCTGCGGCGAGCGCGGCTTGGAGAGACGTGCCGTCTTCACTCATGGTCAGCACCAGCACAGCGGTTTCGGGATGTTCACGGCCGATCCGGGCGGTCGCCTCGATGCCGCTCACGACCGGCATGCGCAAATCCATGAGCACGACGTCAGGTCGCTGCGCGCGCACCGCGTCGATTGCAGCCTGACCGTCCGCGGCCTCGGCGACGACGTCACAGCCGAGGTCGCTGAGCAGTGTGCGTAATCCGTCGCGAAAGACCGGATGGTCGTCCGCGATGACGATTCGCAGCGCCGTCACGCCGTCACCAACGGCAGGCGAGCCCGGACGACGGCGCCGCCGTCTTGACCGGTCACGATTTCGAGCCGACCGCCAACTTCGCTGGCGCGGTCGCGAATGCTTTGCAGCCCGACACCGAATGTGGCGGCCGGATCTATGCCCACACCGTCGTCCGAAACCTCGAGCACAAGCCAAGAATCGGCTATCCGGATGTCGATGACACAGCTGCTGCACTGCGAATGCCGTATCGCGTTCGTCATAGCTTCGGACAGAATGCGGTACGCGGCAACTTCGGTGGCCGCACGCAGTGGCGGCAGCGCGCCCGGCGCGCTCACGGTGACGACAGACCCGACGGTTTCGGCCAGTTGCTGTATCGCACGCACCAGGCCAAGTTCGTCAAGCGACGGCGGCCGAAGGCCTTCAACGACGAGTCGCACCTCGGCCACCGTGCTGCGGAGTTGGTCGCGCAACCGTTCAGCTTTCGCAGCGGCTTCTCCGCTGAGCGCATTCGACAAGCTGTCAAGTTGCATCGCCAAGCCGGCCAATTGCGGGCCGATTCCGTCGTGCAGATCGCGGCGCAACCGGCGACGTTCTTCTTCACGCGCGAGCACTATCTCAGCCCTGCTGCGCTCGAGGTCGTACAGCAGCGACGCTGAAGACAGCAGGGCGCCAGCTTCCAACGCCACCTCTTCAAGAGCTGCGCGTTCCGAGGCGCCGAACACGTCGTCGGGGTGACGTCGTCCGACCGACAGGGTGCCGACTTGCCCGCCCCGGTCACGCACGGGAACCACGTCGACTGCGGCCACCTGCGTGCCGGCGGCCACGCCGCCAAGGCGAGGATCGTTGCCCATGACTGCCACGTAAGGCAACTTGAGGGCTACCCGCAGGCTCTCGGCGAGTTGGTGAAGCGCATCGACCGGTCCGGTCGCGACGTCGAGTCGGGCGCGCACCTGAGACAGCACGGCGAGCGGATCGCGCCGATGCCCAAAAATCATGCGGTCGACGAGCCGCTGGATTTGATCGCGTGCGGCGGCGGCTATGAGAGCAAGAATCGCGACGACCGCGTACGTGACGCGTCGTTCGGGAGCGAGGGCGCCCGCACCTGCGACGGCGGCGAGGTAAGCAGATAACAGCAACGCGGTGAGCAAGGCGTAGAGAACGGTCCGGCGCAACGCGGTGCCGATGTCGAAAAGCCGATGCCTCGCGGCGCCAACCGCGATGCAGACCACGAGCAGCACCATGCCGACGCCAAAGGCGCCATTCGCGGCGGTGCCGTTTCCGATGACGCCGACCACGGCAGATCCGACGAGGCAGCTTGCGCCCAGTATCAGCCATTGCAGGCGGGCGGCTTCCCGACCGCTGGCCGTGCGGAACCGGATGACGATCGCCACCACGCCACAACAGCCGGCGCCCAAGATGATGAGCATCGACGTCACCAACGTGACGCCATTGAGCCACCCGCCGTGGGGCAGTGCGACGGGATTGTCCAGAGCCGCCGATACGTCGGATCGGATAGGCGCGAACATTCGCGCGAGCATCGCGATCACGATCAGCGCGACCGTCGCCGTGCGAACGCGCCGCCAGCGAGGCGACGGCAGTTCGCCGTCCGGAAAATGCAGTGGCACCAAGCCCCATACGACGAAGTAGGGCGCGAAGCCCCAGATCGAGATCCAACTCGCGAAGCTCGCGGCCGTGACCTGGCGTCCCGGTTCAAGCGACAGCGCGGCGTATTGGCCGGCGAGCAGGTAGGGGCCCATGAACGCCGACGACAGCAGCAGCCAACCGACCAGATTGCGCGGCTGGTAAACCACGATGATTGCTGCCACGAGAGGGAACGCGGTTGCGAGCACGATGTCGGCCGCCGTTAGCCGGACGCCGGTGACACCTTCGTGCTCCAAGTCAGAGTGGATCACCATGGCCGCGATAGCGCAGCAAATCGAAACCAGCGCGAGCGCCGCGGCGGTGAACGGGCCCGCGACACTCGAGTGCCCGGGGCGGCTCAGCCTGCTCAGTCGCGCGGCGGTCGCAGTCACCACCCGATGGTGGCCCAAATAGCCGTCCCGGCGGAACGATTCAAGCCGATCGCCCGAACATTCGGGACGGCCGTCCTATCGCGCGGGGCGGCGTGCGGCCGACTCATCGCCCGAATGTTCGGGACGGTTACCTCTTGGGGCGGGGACGACGGGCGCCTGAGCGTTGGCGCAGCTTCGCGCCGCAGGAGCGCGTCTGAGAGTCAAGGAGTATTTGATCATGGTCACGCTCACCCAAACCTCGGCACCCGACACGACAACCTCTGCGACGTCGCGCCGTTGGCCACTGTGGGGGCTGGCGGCCGGCGTCTTCGGCGCGGTCGCGACGATCTTCACCAATGTCAGCAACAACGACACTCCGGTCGGCCCAGATGTGCTGACGAAGGTCTCCGGGACGACATACCACGTGAGCGGCGCGCTCGGCTACGTCGCCGTCGCCTTCCTCATCGTCTTCGCCGGTTGCTGGCGGGCTCGCGTGGTGCGTCAGCTGCCCGACAGCATCGCCGCGCGGGTCGTGGCCGACGGATTCTTGGCGTCCGCCGCGGGCCTCACGCTCGGCTACGGCTGGAAATTGGCCATGGCGCTCTATCTGCCCGGCGGCGTCAACAAAGACCAGTTTGGCGATGAGGCGAAGTTCATCTACTACGTGCTCAACGACTTCGGGTCGTTCATCGGCTGGCTCGGTGTGGTGATCGCGGCAGGTGCCATCGCGTGGCTCAGCCTGCGCGAAAAAGTGATCTCAAAGTGGCTCGGCATCGTGAGCGTCCTTCCCGTGGTCGCGGTGCTTTTCATGTCGCTGGGCTTCGCGATCGCCGGCTATCCGGGCATCGCGGGCCCGGTGTGGCTCGTGCTCGCGGGCGCCGGTCTGACGTTCGGCCGGCACCGGATCACCGGCACGCGATAAGCCAGGCCCGGCAGCCCGCCCGTACACCCGAAACTCGTGCTTCGACACTGCAGTAGCGGGGTTGAAGCGCGAGTTTCGGGGTCTAGGACGTCGCTCGGCGTCCGCCGCTCAGCGCGTAACCCGCAGCCAGCGCGGTGCCGACGCACAGCGCTGCCGAGCTCAGACCTAGCGACCAGTGCACGTTGTCGGCCATCATCGCGAGGCCTGAGCCGAAGAGGTACGGGCGGCAGTCGCGATTGCGCAACGCGGCGAACTTTGGCGGCGCCGAGATCGTGCCGGACGACGGGGGCGTCTCGACGGTTGCGGTGGCTTCCGGTTCTGCTACCAGGTGGGTCGCGATGCCACAGGCCGCGCACATGCTCAGCTATTCCTTCGGATCATCAACGCCCGCGTCCCGCGGTCGGGCCCGGCCATCATAATGGCGCGGTGGAACTTGCCACGTACCTCGATCAGCTCTCGGCGGACGGTCTGCTGTTCGCCAGCGAGGCGGAGCGAGTGTCGTTCGACGACGCGGTTCGCAGCTGCCCCGACTGGAGCGTACGCGATCTTGAACCGGGCAGACGAATTGGGCTGAGCTCGCCAACCGCGGCGTTACCTTATGGCGAGGGCGCGTTGCCGATATTGCGCTGCTGCAGCGGGCATGTGTCCGGCGGTGAGTGAGTGGTCGTTCGACGTTGAGTACGTGTTGAAGTAGTGCGCGTACGCCACGTTGTTCGCCGGATTCTCGATGAAGTCGAAGACGCGGTTGATGAAGCTGGCGTCGTCGCCGCCGCCGTGACCGTCGGAGCGGGTTGCCGCAGCCCATTCAGGCAGTGCCATGGGCTTGTGGTGTACGGCGGCGAACCGGCTCCAAAACGCCAGACCGTGGTCGCCGTTTAGCGCGTCGTTCCACGCCGCCTCGCGAGCGGCCGCGAGTCCGGAACCACTTGCGGGGTAACGGCTCCACGAGTAGTCGTAGACGTCAACGCCGATGAAATCGACATACCCGTCGCCGGGATAAGCCTGTTCGGCCGGGAAAGAGTTCAGCCCGACGTCGGGGTTCCAGTCGAAACGGAAGTGCTGACCCGGAACCGACCGCATCGCGTTGACGATGTGCTGAAAACAGCCAACGAAGCCCCCGACGTTGTTCTTCGCCGACCAGTGATACCAGTTGCCGTTGAATTCCCAACCGGGGCGGACAATTGTGCTCGCCAACTGATGGTTGACGAGATTACTTGCCGTCGTCCGCCACTGACCGTCGTAGGCGCCGCT
>JAICYF010000214.1 GCA_025934355.1 Acidothermaceae bacterium | reverse complement strand
GAGCGCGAGGCGCTGCTTGACGAGACTCGTCGCGAGCGTGCCGAGCTGAAGGTGAAGGTCGACCGGCTCTCGGAGTCCCTCGCGAACGCCGCGCGGGGCGACCTGTCGAACGCGAACACCGCGTGGAGCAACGCCGTCGATGACGCCGACCAAACGATGACGTCGTTGCAGACCGCGTTTAACAACACGCTCGGCAATCTTCGGCTCTTGGTCGAACAGATTCGTGGCAGCGGCGAGAGCATCTCCGCTTCTGCCGGAGAGTTGCTCGCGACCGCCGAGGAGCACGCGGCGTCGGCAACCCAACAGTCGTCTGCGGTCGCGGAAACCACCTCCACCATTGAGGAATTGGCGGCCACCGCCGCGCAGATCGCAGAGACGTCGGAGGCAGTCGCCCGCTACGCCGCCGAGACGCTGCGATTCGCCGAGGAGGGCCGCGAGGCGGTGTCGGCGTCCGTTTCCGCGATGGACACCATCGCCCACCGCGTCGACTCCATCGCAACGCGAGCGTTGTCACTTGGTGAGAAGTCGCAGGAGATCGGCCGCATCCTCGAAGTCATCGACGACCTGGCCGACCAGACCAACCTGCTCGCCCTGAACGCCGCCATCGAAGCCGCCCGCGCGGGCGAGCACGGCCGCGGATTCGCCGTCGTGGCAAGCGAAGTTCGCAAGCTCGCCGAGCGCTCGCAGGAGTCGGCCGCGCAGATCCAAGGCATCGTGAGTGAGATCCAGGCGGAGACGAACGCGACCATCATCGCCACCGAAGAGGGCGCGAAAGAAGTGCACCAAGGCACCGAGCTTGCTCGAGGTGTCGTCGACGCCCTCGAACGCATCTCCGGCATGGTCGACGAGACCACCACGGCGGCAAAGGAAATCTCGATCGCCACGCAGCAGCAGCGGTCGGCGTCCGACCAAGTGGTGACCGCGATGATGCAGGTCTCTGACGTGTCGCGGCAGTACGTCGTCGGGTCGAAGCAGGCCGCGGCCTCGGCCGCCCAGCTGAACGTGTTGGCCGCCGAGTTGCGGGCGTCGATCGCGCAGTTCCGGGTCGCATAGTCGGCTTGCCTCATCGACTGAAGGGTTTCTGCTGTGTTTTGGCCCGCAAGACCCACGCAAACCCTTCACTCGGCGCAAACAGGAGGGGAGTGACACGTGGGCACCTGGGCCGAAGACCCTGAGCTGCTCGCGACCTTTCGCGCGGAGGTCGAGGACCGACTCGCTTCGCTAAGCGCCGGACTGCTCGAACTGGAAAACCACCCGTCGCCGAAGCAACTTGTCGCTGGACTGTTCCGCGACGCTCACACGGTCAAAGGCTCGGCTCGCATGATGGGCCTCCAGGCGGTGCTCGAAACCGCGCACGCGGCCGAGGATTTGCTTGGTGCGATCCGGGACGGCCGGTTCCAGCCCCGTCGCGACCTCGTCGACCTGTTGCTCGCGACGGTCGACGGCATCGGCCGGTCGATCCCCGGCGCCGGCGAGCCGATTGCCCCCGAACATCTGACCGCGCTCATCGAGGCGATGCGCGGCGCCATCGCCGGCGACGACCCGGTCACGATTCCACGGCTCGCCGAGCCGGTGCCGGCGGCGTCGTCCGTTGTGTTTCCCAAGCCGCCGCCGAAGCCCGAGCCGCCGCAGGCCGACCAGGCCGAGCAGGACGGCGAGTCGACGGCCACGACCGCCACGACCGCCACGACGGCCGTCATCGTTCCGCCGCCGCCCCCCTCGATCCAGCCCACGCCGCAGCTGACCTCGATGCCGGCGCCGCCGTTGTCGTCGATGCCGGTCGTGCCGAGCGTTGCGTTGCCCCTCGGGGTCGACCGCGGTGAGCGCGCTCTCGACAGCGTGCGGGTGACATCGCAACGCGTCTACGACCTGCTTGACGTCGTCGGTGAGGCCGAGCTCGACACCCGGCGGGTCGAGAAGAACGCCGTCGAAGTGATTGCGCTTGTCAGCGAGCAGAACCGTTGGCTGCGGACCTTCCGAGAGGCGCTCGCCGCCAACGCGGCTCAATTGCCGGAAGAAGCCGAGCTCGCGATGCACCGCATCGTCTCGGTGGGCGAGCAGCTGCATGCTTCTGGCCACCAGCTAAGAGAACTCGTAGAGGACTCTCGCGGCCGTCTCGGCGTGGTGCGCGACGGCGCCATGGGCCTTGCGATGGTGCCGGTCCGCCGGGTTGTCGCGGCGTTCCCGCGGTTGGTTCGCGACGTCGCCAGCTCGACCGGCAAGGACGTCGGGCTGAATCTCGTCGGCGAAGACGTCGAGCTCGACAAGAAAGTCTTGGACGGCGTCGCCGACGCGCTGAAGCACCTGCTCATCAACGCGGTCGACCACGGTTGCGAAAAGCCTGAGGAGCGGGTCGCCGCCGGCAAGCCGCCGCGCGCCATCGTCACGGTGTCGGCGAAGTCGGCCGGTGGCACCGTTGTGCTTGAAGTCTCGGACGACGGACGCGGCATCGACGAGGAGAAGGTGCGCGCGTCGGCCATCGAGAAGGGGCTGCTGCCTCCTGGCAGCTTGTTGTCGGGCCCGCAGTTGCTGCAGGTGCTTTTCATGCCGGCGTTTTCGACCGCGTCGACCGTGACGTCGACGTCCGGCAGGGGCGTCGGCTTGGACGTCGTGAAGACGGCGGTCGACGACCTTGGCGGCGCCATCGATGTCTACAGCGAGCTAGGTTCTGGCACCCGGTTCAGCCTGACTTTGCCTATCACGCTTGGTGTTTTGCGGTGCCTGATCGCACGGGTCGGCGAGGAGCGTTACGCGGTTCCGGTGCCGGGAGTGATGGAGTCGATCAGCCTGCGCGACGTCCCAGTGGAAAACGTTGCCGGCGTTCCTGTCGTCGTACGACATGGCGTGAGTGTTCCACTGCTCGATCTGGGCGACGCGCTTGGCGTGGACGGCGGGCGCGAGCCGCGCGCGGCACTCGTCGTCCGCAACAACGGAGCGCAAGACTTGATCGCGTGGTCGGTCGACCGCCTCGAAGGCGAGCTTGAACTGGTCGTCAAAGACCTTGGCTCGTTCGTGGGCAGACTGCCGCTCGTCACCGGCGCCACGATCGACGGCGACGGCAGCGTGGTGTGCCTGATCGACCTGCGCGAGATCGCCGGCCGTCGCGGCGCCAGCACGTCGTCCACCGTGATTTCGGGGACGATCGGCCCGGGTCTGCCGGTTGTCGAGCGCGAACCGACGCCGCTTGGTCGCAAGCCGCGGATCTTGGTCGTTGAGGACTCCGTCGGAGTGCGTGAGCTGGAACGGGTGATCTTGGAGTCCGCCGGTTACGAGGTCATCACCGCGGTCGACGGGCTCGACGGCATCGCGAGACTGCGGTCCGAGCCGGCCGACCTTGTCTTGTCGGACGTCGAGATGCCCGGCATGGACGGCTTCACGCTCACCCGCACGATCCGCCGTACCCGGGGCTGGGAGCAGGTTCCGGTCGTGATCATGACGTCGCGCGGGGACGAGGGGGATCGCCGGGCCGGGCTCGAGGCGGGCGCGAGCGCCTACCTGCTCAAGAGCGACTTCGACCAGACCGAGCTGGTCGACACCGTGCGGCGGCTGGTCGGCCGCTGATTAGGTCGGCGTCAGGGGTACGGTTCGCCGCCCGAACGGCCGATGTAGTCACCGGACCGACCTGACTCGCTTGGGAGAACACACAGATGCCGACCGTGGTCATCGCAGACGACAGCCCGACGTTGCGGCGCATTGTGACCAGCGTCCTCACTCGCGAAGGCTTCGAGGTGGTCACAGCTGAGGACGGCGTCGAAGCGGTGCAGGCGGTCTTCCGGACCCGACCTGACGCCGTGGTCCTCGACGTCCAGATGCCGCGGGTCTCCGGCTACGTCGCGGCCCGGTTGTTGAAGGACGACTGGCAGACCTCCGACATCCCCGTCGTCCTGCTCACCTCGCTCGACGCCGCGAGCGACCGGTACTGGGGCGCCCAAGCTGGCGCCGACCACTACCTGACCAAAGACTTCGAGGCCCCCGAGCTCGTCGAGGCCGTGACCCAAGCGATGGCCACGGCGGAGGCCGCGCGGGGCGGACGTCCGGCGCTTCGGCCCGACCCGCTGGAGCTCGACGCCGACGACGTGCTGTCGCGGGTGTGCGACCTGCTCGACCGCAAGCTTTTCGAGACGTCGGTTGCGGCTGAGGTCACCGGAATCGCGTCAACTGCGCACACGTTCGAGGAGACGGTCGCCCAGGTTCTCGGCGTGCTGCAGCGGTTCGTCGACAACGACCTCGCCGGCGTGCTGCTCCTTGAGGAGCGCTCGGCCTACGTCGGCGTGGCCCGCGAGTCGTCGCACAACCACTACAACGAGTTCCTCTCCGCCGCCGTCGACGCGCTGAACGCCGCGACCGGCTCCTCGCTCACCGTGGCCGAGGTCGAGGCCCGAGTGGCCGACCCGGACGAGAACCTCGGCGCGGACGACGAGGGCCGGATGGCCACCTTCTTGTCGATGCCGCTGCGCGGCCATGGCGGCCGGGTGGTCGGTGTGCTCGCGTTGTCGAGCGCCGCCAAGAACGCCTTCTCCGAGACCGCGCTTGGCACGCTCAAGCTGGT
>JAICYF010000062.1 GCA_025934355.1 Acidothermaceae bacterium | reverse complement strand
GAACGGACGAACTGCAGCACCTCGTTGCGCGCGCTCTCCGGCTCAACCGCCTCCGGGTGGTCGGCGTAATGCGCGAGCAACGCGTCGGCGTATTTCGACAACCGGAAGAAATAGTTGGTCTCGCTGAGATGCTCGATCGGCCGACCGTGAATCGGGCACACCTTTTGCCCCACGTAATCGCCGACGCCGTCGACCAGCTCACCAGGGAGCTTGAACTCCTCGCAGCCGACGCAATAGGGGCCCTCGTAGAGCCCTTCGTAGATCTCGCCTTTGTCGTACAGGTCCTGCAGGAATGCCTGGACGCGTTCGGTGTGCCGGGGTTCGGTCGTCCGGATGAAATCGTCGTTGGCGATCTCGAGGGACTCCCAGACCGGCCGCCACGACTCGGCGACCAGCCGATCGACCCAGGCCTGCGGCGACACGTCGTGCGCTTGCGCGCTGCGCAGCACCTTCTCGCCGTGCTCGTCGGTGCCCGTCAGAAACCAGACCTGCTCGCCGCGCTGCCGATGCCAGCGGGTGAGCACGTCGCCGGCCACCGTGGTGTAGGCGTGGCCGATGTGCGGGACGTCGTTGACGTAGTAGATCGGCGTCGTGAGGTAGAACGCCTTTTCTGCGTTCTCAGACCTTGCGATGTCAGCGGCGTCAGCGGCGGGATCAGCGGTCACACGTTCAAGGTTACCGATCACCCGCAAACCGCTATTCGTGGCGCTTGCGCGACACCAGCGCGTCAAAGACCGCTCGTCGTCCGACCCCCGTGGTTTTGCCGACCGTGGCGACGGCCTCCTTGCGGCTCATGCCGGCGAGTTCGGCCACCTCGACGAACTCGGCGAGCGTCTCCGCGTCATACTCGCCGGCCTCGAGCGGCGTCGCGCCTTCGACGACCACGGTGATCTCGCCCTTGACGCCCTCGTCGGCCCAGTCGACAAGCTCCGCCAGGCCGCCGCGACGGACCTCCTCATAAGTCTTGGTGAGTTCTCGGCAGACGGCCGCAGGGCGGGCCCCGCCGAACGCTTCGGCCAATGCCCGCAATGTCTCGGGCAGTCTGTGCGGGGCCTCGAAGAAGACCATCGTGCGGCGTTCGGTGCGCAGCGACTCAAGGCGCTTCGTGCGCTCACCGGCGCGCCGCGGCAGGAAGCCCTCGAAGCAGAACCGATCGACCGGCAGGCCAGACAATGCGAGCGCGGTGGTGACCGCCGACGGACCCGGGATGCAGGTGATCGGCAATCCGGCCTCGATGGCGGCGGCGACCAGCCGGTAGCCGGGGTCGGAGATCGACGGCATCCCCGCGTCGGTGATGAGCAGCACCCGCTGGCCCTGCTTCAGCTCAGACATGAGCTGCGGCACGCGACCGGCCTCGTTCCCGTCGAAGTACGAGATCACCCGGCCCGGAATGTTGACTCCGAGCGAACGGGCCAGCCGCTGCAGCCGGCGAGTGTCCTCCGCCGCGATGATGTCGGCGTCGACGATGGCGTCGCGCAATCGCGTTGGGGCGTCGGCCAGGTTGCCAAGCGGCGCCCCCGCAAGCACCAGCACACCGGGAGATGACTTCAGCGGGCGGGTGCTCGGGGCCATGCCTGCCATCAAACCAGCGCGGCCGGGCGACGGCGACGCGGCCGAGCACCTCGGTGACCAACGCGTTTCAACGGTGTGGAAAATCGGACGACGCGGTGCGCAGCCAGCCGACGTCACGCGCAGCCTGACTCCGGTGGCCGCGCGCTGGCCCACCCGGTTGGCACCCCGGGCCGGTTTTCTTCAACCAGGTGCTCCTCTGAGCGTCGCCATCTCAGGATCGGCCTCTACGATGACGGGCGTGGCCGCGACCTACACCGACTACACGGACCAACCCGACGCGGCCACCCGTTCGCGGCTCTCCCCACGCGCGCTGCGCGCGCGCCTCGTTCCGCCGTTCACCGATAGCGCGCTGTGGGGCTGGATCGGCCCGCTGCTGGTGACCGCGCTGGCCGCGTACCTGCGTTTTAACCGGCTGTCGGTCCCCGGCACAAAGGCGTTCGACGAGGTCTACTACGCGCACGACGCGAAGAGCCTGCTGATGTACGGAGTCGAGACCGGCAAGAACGGTCCTCCGGAGAGCTTCGGGCCGGCGGAGTACGTCGTCCACCCGCCGCTCGGCAAGTGGATGATCAGCTTCGGTGAATGGGTCTCCGGCTACAACAGCTTCGGCTGGCGGCTGTCGGCGGCGATCGTCGGCACCCTGTCGGTGCTGCTGGTGGCCCGCATCGCGCGTCGGATGACTCGCTCGACGCTGTTCGGCTGCGCGGCCGGCCTGCTGATGTGCCTCGACGGCCTGGAGTACGTGCAAAGCCGGATGTCGATGCTCGACATCTTCTTGATGTTCTGGGTGGTGGTCGCGTTCGGGTTCCTCATTCTCGACCGGGACCAGGTGCGCGCACGCCTCGCATCGCGATCGGTCGCGATCGACGGCCCCGATGACAACCGCGGCTTCGGCCCGCGGGTTGGCTTTCGTTGGTGGCTTCTCGCGTGTGGTGTGTCGCTTGGGTGCGCCGCCGCATGTAAGTGGGACGGCGCGTACTACATCCCGGCCTTCGCGCTGCTGGCGATGTTTTGGACCATGGGCGCC
This sequence comes from Acidothermaceae bacterium, assembly GCA_025934355.1. Lineage (GTDB taxonomy): Bacteria > Actinomycetota > Actinomycetes > Acidothermales > Acidothermaceae > JAICLV01. The sequence continues at coordinate 13,088 of JAICYF010000062.1, read as the reverse complement.
AAACGAGCTGCGGGCGTGCACAAGCCCTTCGTCTCGACGCTCAGGCGTGACGTCCCGGGTGGTTTGCTGACCATGGTCGTCGTCCCGGTCGCGACCTACACAGCGACCTGGACGGGCTGGTTCTTAAGCAACGGTCAACACGCCTGGGACCGCGACTGGGCGAACGGCCGTGCGACGGCGTGGGGCCTGGGCTGGGCGCCGGCTTGGCTGCGCAACCCGGTGCGAGGTTTGTGGCATTACCACTGGGAGGCGCTGAACTTTCACACCCACCTCGAGACGTATCACAAGTACCGGTCGAACGCGTGGGGCTGGTTGTTCTTGAATCGGCCGGTGCTCTACTACGCCGACTACCCGCACTACGGCAAGCTCGGCTGCAAGACGCAGGCGTCGAGCGGCTGCGCGCGAATGATTTACAACCTCGGAACGCCCGCGATCTGGTGGGCGTCGATCCCCGTCATGCTGTTCATGCTCTACCTGGTGTTCCGCCGCGACTGGCGAGCGTCTGCGGTGTTGGTGCCGTTCTTGTTCGGCTATCTGCCTTGGCTGTTCAACTACAAGCGCACGATGTTTTTCTTCTACGCGCTCCCCCTGCTGCCGTTCATCTGCATCGCGCTTGCCGTGACGATGGGATACATGGTGGGCGACCGAAAAGCCTCGCCCAACAGACGCATGATCGGCGCCACGGTCGCCGGCTCATACATGCTCATCGTCGTTGTGCTGTTCTTCTACTTCCTGCCGATCCTGTCTGAGCGAACCATCCCGTTCACCGGCTGGCAGCATCGAATGTGGTTCCAGAGCTGGAGCGAAGACGCCGGTTCGTAACAGGGCCGCGACGGCGGCCGGGCTACGACATCTGGCGGCCACGGAGGGTCGGCGCGTACGGTTGCGGTCATGTCCGCGTTTGACCGAGTTAGTCGGCAGTGGAACGACTGGGCAAAGGCCGATCCGCTGTGGGCGATCCTGCGGTACAAGGAGTACAAGGGCGGCGCTTGGCCGATCGACGAGTTTTTCGCGTCGGGCAAGCGGGAGACTGAACGCACCTGGACCACGCTGGAGAAGCTGCACGGCGTCGTCAACGTCACGGACGTGCTCGATTTCGGCTGCGGCGTCGGCCGGTTGACGCAGTCGTGGGCGGGCTACGCGGCACACGTCGTCGGGATCGACATCGCGCCGCCGATGATCGAGCAGGCGAACGCGTTCAACACCGCGCCGAACGTCGAGTTCGTCCTCAACAAGCGCGCCGACCTTCAGGTGTTCGCCGACGGCTCCTTCGACCTGGTGAATGCCTCGATCGTGCTGCAACACATGCCGCGGACTCTGTCGTGCCAGTACTTGGCCGAGTTCGCCAGAGTGCTGCGACGCGGCGGCTTTCTGGTGTTCACCACGCCGACCGAGTACGCGCCGACGTTGAAGGGCCGCGCCTACCGCCACACCCCGCGGCCCCTGATCAATGCTTGGAAGCGGCTGCGCGACGGCGGCGTGATGGAGATGCATCCGCTGCCGCTGTCGACGCTCGCGCCATTCTTGACCGCACAGGGATTTCGCATCGACCTGCTCGACCGAAGCCGCGCCGCCGGCTCGGCCTGGGTCGGCTACCGGGTGTACGCCACCCGCCGATGATCGGCGGTCGGGCTCTCGCGACATCACATGGGTGGAGCTGAGGGGATTCGAACCCCTGACCCCCTCGATGCGAACGAGGTGCGCTACCGGACTGCGCTACAGCCCCGAAATGGGAGAGGCCAGGTTACCGCATGGGCGGCCGCGGCTAATCGCCGACCGCGCGCCGCCGCTCGAGGATGTGATCGAGTTCGTCGTCTTCGTCTGCCGGCGGACGCGGCGTCGTGTACGGGGTCCGTGGCGCGCCCGCGGACGATGCGATGCGACCGGAACCGGTCTCGTCGAGCAACAGGTGACGGTGATCGATCGCGACCTCATGGTCGTCGGTCCAGACGCCCGGCTTCGTCAGGTCGATGGTGCGCGTCGCGTCGACGTCCGCCCGTGGCGTGGCACTCGCCGCAGGCCGTTGGACGACCGGCTTGGAAACGTACGTCGGCAGCGGCACCGGCACCGGCGCCCACCGTGAGCCGTTCTCGGTCCCGGCCGCGCTGACCGGGGCGGCCAGCACCTCTTCGTCGCCCAGCACCGACGCCCGCGCCGAGGCGACCGGTTGGCGGTAGGCCGGCTGTGGCGCGTTCCATTGCCCGGACGACGCGGCGGCACGCGCGGCGCGCGCTTGGCGGCGGCGCTGCAGCTCCTGAATCCGGATCGCCTCGCTACGCAGGTGGATCACGTAACCGGCGACCGCGAGAGCGACCGCGAGTTCATACCACCACGAGGTCAGCCCGATCGCCGAGGTAACGAGCAGCACGGCGAGCAACCCGAGGACGACGCCGGTAAGCCGTCGGCGGCGGGCCATCAGCCGCGCCCGGCCCGCGGATCCGACGCCGCGCGACGCCTGCCGTCGGCGGAAGGCACCGCCGAAAGAGCGGCGGTTTACCGCGCCGCGTCGTCCGGTCGAGTTGGCGGCTGGGTTGTTGTCCACGGTGACCCCCAGATTGTCGCGGCGGGGCATGACCACATCGCGGCGGTCGCCCCTGCTGGGCGACCGCCGGGAGAGCACGCGCATGGCGGTGGAGAACGAGTCCATCGAACGAGTCGCGTCGTCAGCCTCGTGCCGGTTCAGCCACATGGGCACCAGCACGACAAGCCAAATGCCGACGATCGCGAGGCCGATGAGTCCGCTCATCGGCGCTCCGCATTCCTGCGCCGAAAGCGGTGACGGTCAAGGTTGACGTCACACGTGCCCACGCTTCGTCACGGTAGACAGGAGTGACAGATGTGACGAGCACCCGCGCGGTGTGTCGCGGTGGCAAAGCGGCCTCAACGCGACAACTTCGCGTCACCGCCTTGCGCGAGCCAACGCCGCATCAGCCCGCCCGGCACCTCTTCGACGGTCAGCGCGTATGACAGGTGGTCGCGCCACGCGCCGGCGATGTGGATGTATCGCTCGCGGGTGCCTTCGAGTCGAAAGCCGAGTTTCTCCACGACCCGTCGGCTCGCCGCGTTCTCCGGTCGGATGTTCGCCTCTACCCGATGCAGCTGCGCGGCGCCGAAACAGTGATCGACGACCAAGGCGAGCGCGGTCGGCATGATGCCGCGGCCGGCCAGGCCACGCGCGATCCAGTACCCGAGGTATGCGGAGTTCGCCGAGCCGCGGGCGATCGCACCCACCGTGATCTGGCCGGCGAACGCGCCGTCGACGGCCAGCGCGAACGGATACGCAAGTCCGAGCCGCGCCTCTCGACGCAGTCCCCGAATGGCGTCGATGTAGCCGCGACCGGCGTCATCGCCGACCGTTCCGGGCGTCGTCGCCTCCCACGGCTCGAGCCACTCGCGATTCGCCAGTCGGGTCAATCGCCAGTCGGGCGCGTCGCGCATCCGTAGCGGACGCACGGTGATCGGCCCGTGCGACAGCGTCACCGGCCAGCCGATGGTCACGTCGCATCTCCTAACACCGATGGGTGGTCGGCGCCCGCCAGCTGTGACACCACATGGGGGATCAGCGAAGCGAGCACCCCCATCCCGTCACGGACGCCACCGGTCGAACCCGGCAGGTTCACGATCAGCGTCCGCCCGCAAACGCCAGCGAGACCACGGCTCAACGCGGCGGTCGGGGTCGCGACGCGGCCGGCGGCCCGGATCGCCTCCGCCACGCCGACGAGTTCACGCTCAACGACGCGCGCGGTCATTTCTGGCGTGCGATCGGTCGGTGAGACGCCGGTGCCCCCCGTCGTGACGACAACGTCGTACCCGCCGGCGATAGCCGAGCGCAGCTCCGCCTCGACCGGCTCGCCGTCCGGCAACACGACCGGGCCGTCGACCTCGCACCCGGCGGCGACCAACAACGACACCAGCAACGGGCCGCTGCGGTCGTCGTACACGCCGGCCGCCGCGCGGGTTGACACGGTGATCGCGAGTGCGCGGATCGGTGCGTCCACGTCGTCCGGCCTAGTTGGCGCGCAGCCAGCGACCGGTCTTGCCCCCGGTCTTTTCCTCGACGCGGACGTCGGTGATCACCGCGCCCGGGTCGACCGCCTTCACCATGTCGATCAACGCCAGCCCGGCGACCGCGACTGCCGTCAGCGCCTCCATCTCAACGCCGGTGCGGTCGGCGGTGCGGGCGACCGCGGTGATCGCGACCCCGTCGTCAGCGACCTCGAGGTCGACTGTCACGCCGTGCAGCGCGATCGGATGCGCGAGCGGCACCAGCTCGGGCGTGCGCTTCGCGCCCTGAATGCCGGCGAGCCTGGCCACCGCCAACGCGTCGCCTTTCGGCACGCCGCCGCCGCGCAGCAGATCGACCACTTCGCGCGACAGCAGCACCCGGCCGGAGGCCGTCGCCGTCCGGGCGGTGATGTCTTTTGCCGAGACGTCGACCATGCGCGCGGCGCCGCGCTCGTCGATGTGGGTGAGTCCGGACGACGCGCCCGCTTCTTCGCGCATGTCCATTACGACTGCCGCCGTTCCAGCATCATCACCGACACCGTTGAGTTGGCCGGCACCTGAGTGACATGTTCGGGCACCACGATGAGCGCGTTGGCAAGTGCCAGGTCGGCGACCAAATGCGAACCCATGCCACCGACCGGGGCGACAACGTACGCGCCTTCGCGGACTTCGATTCGACCGCGCACGTAAGAACGTTTGCCTTCCGTCTTGCTGATCGGCTCGATGAGCGTCGCGCGCACCAGCGGTCGGTACAACTGCTCAACTCCGAGCATCCGCCGGATCGCGGGCCGCACGAAAACCTCGAAGGAGACGTACGCGCTCACCGGGTTGCCCGGCAGGGTGAAAATCGGCGTCGCGTCGGGCCCGATCGTGCCGAAGCCCTGCGGCATGCCGGGCTGCATCGCGACTTTGGTGAACTCGACGGTTCCGAGCCGCGACAACACTTCTTTCACCGTGTCGTAGGCGCCGGCGCTGACCCCGCCGGTGGTCACCACGAGATCGGCCCGCACCAACTGGTCTTCAATCATCGAAAGCAACCGTGAACGATCGTCGGGCACAATGCCGATGCGATAGGCGATCGCGCCGCACTCGCGCGCCGCGCAGGTCAGCGCGTAACTGTTCGACTCGTTGATCTGCGCTGGCCCGGGCGCCACGCCCACGTCGACCAATTCGTTGCCGGTGGAGAAAACGACGACGCGCGGCCGCGGCCTCACCCGCACCCGGGCCAAGCCAAGGGCGGCCAGCAACCCGATCTGGGCGGCGCCAAGTGACGTGCCCGCTGTCAACACGGTCTCGCCCGACTCGACGTCCTCACCGGCGCGTCGGATGTTCTGGCCTTGTGTCGGCGCCCGATGGATGCGAACCCGCGCCACCCCGCCGTCGGTCCATTCGACCGGGACGACGCTGTCGGCGCCGCGCGGAACGGGCGCCCCCGTCATGATGCGCACCGACAACCCGGCGTTGACCGCGTACGCGCCACCACTGCCCGCTGCAATGTCACCGACCACGGGCAACTCGACCGGGTTGTCGTCTGACGCGTGCGCGACGTCGTCGAAGCGGACGGCGTAACCGTCCATCGAGGAGTTGTCGAAGGGCGGCAAAGCGCGTCGTGACACGATGTCTTCGGCGAGCACGCAACCGTGCGCGTCGAGCAGGGTCACCTCGAGGTCGGGCAACGGCGTCAGCTGGCTCAGCACCGCTGCCAGATGCTCGTCGACAGTTCTCATGAGCGGCGCTGCCCGAGGAATTCTCGCAGCCAGGGAAGCAATTCCGGCCCGAGATCCTCTCGTTCCGCCGCCAGCCGGATGACTGCCTTAAGGTAGTCGAGGCGGTCACCTGTGTCGTAGCGACGTCCGCGAAACAAGACCCCGTGCACCGGACCGCCGTCATCGTCGCGTCCGGCGAGCACCCGAAGTGCGTCGGTGAGTTGAATCTCGCCGCCGGCCCCAGGCTTCGTATGGCGCAACACATCAAAGACCTGAGGTGCGATGACGTAGCGGCCGATCATCGCCAGATTGCTCGGCGCGTCGGACTTCGGCTTCTCAATCATGTCGGTGACGCGAACCACGTCGGCTTCGTCGGTCGTCTCAACGGCGGCGCACCCGTAGAGCTGAATCTGCGACGGCTGCACCTCGATCAGCGCGATGACCGACCCACCGCGCTGCTGTTGCACCTCGACCATGCGGGCGAGCAACGGGTCGCGCACGTCAATGAGGTCGTCGCCGAGCAGGACGGCGAACGGGTCGTCACCGACGTGCTGCGCGGCGCACAACACCGCGTGGCCGAGACCCTTCGGCTCGCCCTGCCGCACGTAATGCACGGTCGCAAGGTCGGTCGCCTCCTGAACGAGCGAGAGCTTGGTGTCGTCGCCCTTGGCCGACAGGGTCTCTTCGAGCTCGTAGTTGCGATCGAAGTGGTCTTCGAGCGCGCGCTTGCCGCGACCGGTGATCATCAAGATGTCGTCGAGGCCGGCCGCGACCGCTTCTTCGACGACGTATTGGATGGCCGGCTTGTCGACGACCGGGAGCATCTCTTTTGGCGTCGCTTTCGTCGCGGGCAAGAATCGAGTGCCCAAGCCGGCGGCTGGGATCACGGCTTTGGTGACCGGGCGCGCGGGGCCGTTCGGGTTTGTCGGGGACACGCTTGCGACCCTAACGCGACACGGGTGACGCGTCAGCCATCGACCTGCGCAAGGCCGCTCAGTGTTCGGCTCAGTGTTCGGCTCAGTGTTCGGCTCAGTGTTGGGCTCAGTGTTCGGGACGGCGCTGCTCGCCTCGCGGCACGCTCTCGACGTCCGGCATTACCACGACCGTCGGTGCGGAGTTCGACTCTGCGGACGACGGCTGGTCCGTGCGGGCGATCGGGCTTGTCTCGTCAAACGCCTCGCGCAACGCGTCGGACGACGCCGGCGGCGCCGAAGGAACGTCGCCGACCGGCTGGCCAGACGCGAACTTCCAGCGGTCACGACCGTCGGCCTTCGCCACGTACAACGCGTTGTCGGAGCTGCGCAACAACTGACTCGCGTCGCCTCCGTGGTCGGGGAAGACCGCAACACCCAATGAGGCGGTGACGGGCAGTTCATGCGCGCTGCCCTGGCAAAACACGGTCGAGCGGATCACCGCGCCGAGGCGCTCGGCGGTGCGCGCAGCTCCGTCGGCGTCGGTCTCCGGCAACACGACGACGAACTCCTCGCCGCCATACCGCGCCAAGGTGTCGACCTCGCGAACCTCGGTGCGCATACGTGCGGCCAGCTCGATCAGGACGGCGTCGCCGATCTGGTGGCCGTGGCGGTCGTTGATCTGCTTGAACCGGTCGAGGTCGATCATCAAGACCGCGAGTGGACGCCCGAACCGGGTGGCCCGTTCGATCTCGTGACCAAGGGCCAACGTCAGGTAGCGGTAGTTCCACAAGCCGGTGAGCGGATCGGTGAGTGACAACCGTTGCGCCTCTTGGTGCAGCAAGACGTTGTCGACCGCCACGCTCGCCTGCCCGACGAAAGTGAGCAGCGCCTGCAGGTCGTGATCGGTGAACTGCACCTCGGCGACTTCCTCGACGTCCGACGGCGACTTGTCGTACAGCGCCAGCACTCCGACGACCCGCCCCGACTGCCGCAGCGGCACCGCAATCACCGTGCGGGCAAGCGGCTCGATCGGGTCGGGTCGAAGTCCTGGCCCTTCGCCAACCAGGCCGCGGACTGGCTCGCCGCTCTTGGCGACCCCACCGGTGATGCCCTTGCCGAGGGCGACACGAGCGTCGGACGGCATGGTCTCGGCGACCAAGCCGCGGCGGGCACGGACGGTGAGGTTGTGGTCGGAGTCGAGAAACATGATGACGCCGCCGCTGGCGCGCACACTGCCGATGGCGGTCTCCAGGACGACATCGAGGATCCCGCCCAGGTCGTGCGTGTGCGCGAGGGTGGCGCCCAATCGGTCGACGTTGCGCCGCAACTCGTCGCGACTTTGCTCAAGCCGTCCGATGTAGCTGCGCAACTCGGCGGTCATCCGGTTGAACGCGGACGCCAGCCGGCCCACCTCGTCACGCGAGCGCACGGGCAGCGCGATGTCGAGGTCGCCGCCGGCAACCCGGTCGGCGGCCTCCGACAGTTCGACGACCGGCCGGCTGATCAGCCGAGCCAGCAGCCGTCCGATGACAAAACCGGCGGCGATCATGAAGACGACGACGGCGAGCAACAACCAGATCAGCTTCGTGGTGGCCGGCGCGGGCTCGCTGACCGCGACCCCGTATGGCTGGCCCGGGCCTGGTGGGGCGAATGCGGCGATCCGGCTGCCAACGTCGACCGTCTTGTTCGGGTCGGAGACGAAGCGGGCGTAGCCAGCGGCCAGCTTTGTCGCAGCGTCGCTTGAGAGGTTCGTCGACACCACCTTGCCGCCGGCCAGCAGCGTCACGCCGGTCGGGCGGTCGAGCGGATCGGTGAGCTCGGCGGCGGTCTTGGCGTCGACCGGCCAAGCCACGGCGACGTCCTGCAACGTCGGCTGATCGGCGATCCGCAGTTGCGCGCGCGCCGAGATAGCGACGCCGGCGCCCGGCCCACCACCGCAACTGTCCAGCGCCTGCGGCGTCGGCTGCGATCCCCCCGATTGCGAGGCCTTGGGCAGCGATCCGGCGCTGGCAACCACGTGCCCAGCGGAGTCTTCAACGACGGCGTAGCCGACGCCGGAATTCTGGACAGCCCATTGCACGGCGCCTTGCGGCCCGAGCGTCGCCACTTGGACCCCTGCCAGCTGAGCAGCCTGCACCGCCTGGTTGCAGCGGGCCGCAAGCATCTCGGTGACGCTCGCCCGCGCCGTGCGCAACCGGCCGGCGACCTGGTCGTGCAGCGTGCTCGGCGCGACCACCAGCACCAAGACGGCGCCGACAACCACCGGGAGCAGCACAACGACGACAAAGGCCAGCGAGAGGCGGGTACGAAGAGCCACTCGCACCTCCGGTCCGGGGCCGATCACGTTGCCGATGCTGCCGATGCTGCCGATGCTTGAGCCGCCGCCGGAGTCGCCGCGCTTGGCTCTCCACCCGAATCGGGCGAGATTAGGCGCAACCATTCCGCAACAGCTCAATGCGATTCAATGCGATGCTCGCACGATGCGCCGAGATCTGCGTAGACGCTAGCCGGGGGACACGGCCGGGCGCGTCGAATGCCGAAAACGTCCGGACGGCGGGAACGTCGTCCGACTGGAGGTGACTGATCGGGTGGCCAAGACCCAACCGGATCCGCCGACCGCCGCCGAGAGCAAGCGCGGCCTACGGCGACAGTTGCTCCAGGCGCGACAGGACGCCGCTCGGTCGGCCGCGGGATCAGCCGGCGACGCCGCTCGGCTGGCAGCGGCGGCGGTGGCGTACTTCACCGGTCGCGGCTGGCCGTCCTGCGTGGCCGCCTACCTGTCGATCGACGCCGAGCCAGGCACCGCCCCGCTCATCGAAGCGGTCGCCGAGCGCGGTGCCGGGGTGATCGTGCCAGTGCTGCGACCGGACGGCGACCTGGACTGGGCGCGCCATCGGCCGGGGGCCGAGATCACGACGGGGCCGCGCGGCACCATGCAGCCGGTCGGCGCGCCCCTCGGCGTCGAGGCGGTGTGCGGCGTCGACGTCGTCTTCGTGCCCGCACTCGCCGTCGACCACAACGGCCACCGGTTGGGCAGGGGCGGTGGCAGTTACGACCGGGCGCTGGCCCGGCTGCGGGCGGCCGACTCGACAGCGCTCGTGCTCGCCGTCGTCCACGACGACGAACTCGTCGAAGAGCTGCCGGCAGAATCGCACGATCAACTCGTCGACGGCGCGCTCACACCGTCCGGACTAGCGCTATTCGACCGTAAGCCGCCAAGCTAGCCGCGATGGGAAGCGCCCGGCTTGACGCGATCTTGCTCTTGGGTGCTGTCGTGCTTTTGGGCGCGATCGTCGCCGTCCGATACGCCGACCGGGTCGGGCTGCCGAGCCTGCTCGCCTATCTCGGCATCGGGCTGGCGCTGCAAAGCGTCGTCCGCTTCGACAGCGCGTCTCGCGCGCAAACGCTCGGGCTCGCCGCGCTCGTCTTGATCCTTGCCGAGGGCGGCCTCACCACCCGCTGGGAGAACGTGCGCGACGCGGTGCCGATGGCCGTGCTGCTCGCGGTCGTCGGCGTCGGGATCAGCATGACGGTGACGGCGCTCGCGGCGCACTGGGTGCTCGGCGGCGGTTGGCGGCTGGCGTTCCTGCTCGGCGCCATCGTGTCCTCGACGGACGCCGCCGCGGTGTTCTCGGTGCTGCGCCAGCTGAACCTACCCAAGCGGCTGACCGGCGTCTTGGAGATGGAGTCCGGTCTCAACGACGCGCCAGCGGTGATCGCGGTCGTGCTGCTGAGCGACCATCACCCGCAAACCAACCCCGCGGTCATCGCCGGCTTGGTCGGCTACGAGCTGGTCGCCGGCGGGCTCATCGGATTTGTGGTCGGTTGGCTTGGGGCACGCCGGTTGCAGCAGGTGGCGTTACCGGCGTCCGGACTGTACCCGGTGGCAGTTCTCGCGCTGGCGGTCGCGGGCTACGCAGCCGCGTCGCTGGCACACGCCAGCGGCTTTCTCTCGGTCTACGTCACCGGCCTGCTGTTGGGAAACGCGCGGCTGCCCCACCGTCCAGCCACCCGCAGCTTCGCCGAGGGACTCGCCTGGCTGGCCCAGATTGGCTTGTTCGTCATGCTCGGGCTGCTGGTCACGCCGTCCGCATTGCAACACCAAAGCTGGCGTGCGATCGCGGTCGGCGCGGTGCTGCTGTTCGTGGCCCGGCCAGCGGCGGTGGCCGCGTCGATGCTCCCGCTGCGCATACCGGCCTTGCGCAAGTGGGGACGCCGCTACGGGATGTCATGGCGCGAAGGCGCGTTCTTGTCGTGGGCCGGACTGCGCGGCGCGGTGCCAATCGTGCTGGCGACGGTGCCGATCACCTCAGGATTCGTGCGCAGCAGCCAGCTGCTCTCGCTCGTCTTCGTGCTGGTCGTCATCTTCACCCTGCTGCAGGGGCCCACCTTGCCTTTGGTGGCGCGGATGCTTCGGCTCGGGGTGTCAGGGGAGATAGCAGACCTCGGAGTGGAGACCGCGCCGCTTGGTCAACTCGGGGCCGACCTGTTGCAGCTGACCATTCCGCCCGGGTCTCAGTTGCACGGCGTCGAGCTTTTCGAGCTTCGCCTGCCACCCGGGTCGGCGGTGACGCTGGTGGTTCGCGACGGTGTCGGTTTCGTGCCCAACCCCGAGACGCAGCTGCGCGCGGGCGACGCGCTGCTGATTGTCGCGACGGCGAACACCCGGCTGGCCGCCGAGCGTCGACTGCGGGCTGTCAGCCGCCGCGGGAAGCTGGCCGGCTGGTTCGGGGATCGCGGTCACGACGACAACTGACCCGGCGACACCTGACCTGGGGGCGCGGCCCCTCAGTCGTCGCGCGGCGGCCGTGTCGAGTGCTCGACCGGGTCGTCGAGATCGATCCGCTGCTGCGGTCGCAGGTCGCTGCCCGCGTCGTCCAAGCTTGCGGACGGCGACGGCGCGGTCGACATGTCGCGCATGACGGCGAGCACCGTGACGTCGTCCCTGCTGTAGTTGTCGGCGTATGCGTGGGCTGCCGCGGTGAGCGCGGTGACGGTGGTGTCGACGTCGCGAATCGTGGCTCGGCTCAGCGCCTCGCACAAGCCTTCCACGCCGAACTCCTCGCGGGCGGGGCTGCGCGCCTCGATCAATCCGTCGGTGACCAGGAGCAACACCTCGCCGGGAAGCAGCCGTTCGCGGCCGACCTCCCAGCCGCGCGAGAGAACGCTCAACAGCGGGCCGGTGGGCTCGAGCTGACGCAGCTGCGCAGGCTCGACCTTCGCGGCGCGACGGTTGCCGTCGGGCACGATCAGCGGTGGCAGGTGCCCCGCGTTGGCGTAGGTCAGCTCACCCGTCGCGACGTCGATGACGACGATGGCGCAGGTGGCGAACCGCTCGTCCAGCCGCACGTGGTCGACGGCGACGTCTAGTGCGGCGGCGGGGTCCTTGCCGAGTCGAAGCGCGGTGCCGATGACGTGCTTGAGGGTGACAGCTTCGAGCCCCGCGACGGCGCCGTGACCCGACACGTCGGCGATGACGACGGCGACGTGTCGTTCCCCGATCTGGACGACGTCGAGCAAATCGCCGGCGACGACGCCCTCGGCCGCGTGCAGGGCGCTCGCGATCCGCAACCCCGCGATGGGGGGCGTGTCGGCAAGGCTCAGCCGGTCGGAAAGCCCAAGGACGACGGGACCGCGTTGCTCCAACGCCTGCCGCACGTTCTCGCTTTGCTCCAACTCGCGCACCAGCCGCATGCGCAGTGACTCGACGTCGCCGGCCACCTCGCGCAACTCCGGCGGCCCACGTTGTTCGATCGGGTCGCGGTAAGCGCCGGCGGCGGCGCGGCGCAACTGGTCTTGCAAGGCGAACAGCGGCCGCATAACCCACAGCTGCACGAAAAACAGGAACAACACGGCCATGATGCCGCCAACGACGAGCGTCGCGAGAAACGCCCGGTCGAGGCGCGCGATGGCCGCGTTTTGACGGTTCTCCTGCTGCGCGGTTTGCAGGCTGATACCGGTCTGCAGGGCAGCGACCTTGGTGCGCAACCCATCGAACAACGTCTGGCCAAGCTCGTTCTCGACAAGCTGCTGCGAACGGTTCACGTTGCCGGCCTGGACCGCTCCGATCTCGGGCTCCGCCACCTCAGAAAGCCAGCGCTGCCACTGGTCGTCTACCGCGGTGAGGTCGCTCGCGATCATCGGCTCGTCGCCGACGAGGGCGCGAACGCGGGCCAAATCTTGCGCGGCCGCCTTCCGCCCCTCCGTGTACGGCGTGAGGAATCCGTTATTGCCGGTGATGACATACCCCCGCTCGCCGGTCTCCTGGTCGACGAGGTGCGCGAGGAGCTGGTCGGCCGCAGTGTTGGCGGGGGCCCACTTGTCGCCCACCGCCCTGCCTGCCGCGTGCGTGTCGCGCAGCACCGACGTGATCTGCAGACAGGCGACGAGAATGCCGACCGCGACTATGACGAAGCCGCAGATCACTCTCAGCCGCAACGTCACAACCGCACGTTACCGGCAG
>JAICYF010000145.1 GCA_025934355.1 Acidothermaceae bacterium | reverse complement strand
CGCGCCTCGGCCGCGAAGATGAGCATGCCGAGGGCTTCAAACCGGTCGGCGACGTCGTCGAGCCCCGCCGCGTTCTTCGCCGCCAGCGCCTCGGTGTGGTCGAGGAAGCAACGGGCCACCGGACCTTCGACGCGCGCTGCGGCCTCTCGCATCTGCCGCACGACATTGCGCGCGTCGCCGTACCGAGCCGCGTCGTGCAGGCCGACGACCGCGGTGTTCCATTGCGACCGAGACGCGGCGATGCCCGCCGCCCACGCCGCCCGCTCTGCGGCGTCGGCTAACTCCAGCGATGCCGCCCGGACGGCGGCCTCGGCGAGTTCGTCTTCAGGGTCGTAGGTCTTCATCCGCGTCTTGTCCGCGGCCTCGCGAAGTGTGGCGGCTGCCGCGTCGACGTCGCCGCAGGCCACCGCCGCCCTGGCGAACACCGCGCCGAGATGGCGCTCGATGAAAGCGTCAAACGGGCTGTGCTCGGCCAGGCAACCGGCCAACAAGCGGCGCGCGGTCGCGGCGTCGCCACGAATGAGGGCGACTCGGGCCATGCAGTAGTTCGCGCGTGGACCGGCGAATCGGTCTTGGTCGGTGTCGGCGAGCTGTCCCAGCCGCTGCGCGCGTTGGGCGGCGTGGTCGAGGTCGCCCAGTTCGATCAGCGCGCAAATCGCGATCAGTTCGGTCGACGGCAAGCCGAACGGCACCGTGTCGCGGGCCGCCGCCGCGACGTCGTGGATGTCGTCGGCGATCTCGATCGCGTCCCGAAAGCGACCGAGCCAATACAACCCGCCCACCACGCCGAGGGCGGCGAAGGTGCGGGCAGCGGGCGCCGCCGAACGGTCGGTGACGATGGGAAACCCGACGTCCAGCGCGTTCTCAAACTGGGCGTCGAAGGCGAGCAGAGCGCCGTACAACGCACGCAATTGGTCGGACGCCGCAGGCGCCCCGGCCAGCACACCTGCAACCAAGTCGGCGCCCGCGCCAGGATCGCCCGCGAGCAGGCCCTGGGCCATCGCGGCGCAGTACACCAGTGCTTCGCGGTCGGCGTTCTGCAGCGAGTCGGGCGGCAGCCGCGCGACGAGGGCGCTGGCCTGCGCCGCGCGCCCGGTGTTTGTCAGCACCTCCGCCAGCAATAGCGCCGCGGGCAGCGAGCCGCTTGTCTCATAGGCGTGCCGGGCCAATCGCTCGGCGGTCGCCAGGCTGATCGGCTTCGCCGCTTGCGCCGCCGCCACCAACCGGGTCGCGTCGTCCGCCTCGCCGCTGTCGAGCCGCCACACCGCGGCTCGCACCAGATCATGCGCGAGCGGGCGTTCGTCGGCCTCGAGCCGACGGGCCACCGCCAATCGCAGCCGATGCAGTCGCAGTGGCGGCAGGTCGGCGCGCAGCACCTCGCCGTAAAGAGGATGCGCCGTAGTGACAGTCGGCCCAGCGAGTCCCGCCGCGACGCTGACCAGGCGGTCGGCGGCCAACCGGTCGAGCATCGACTCGCCGACGAGGTCGCTTGCCACCGCCGAGCTGAGCGGCTCACCCGCGGCGATCACCTCGAGGGCGGCGCGTTGCTCAAGCGGAAGCTCGCCGAGCCTGCCGGCCACCAACCCACGCAGTCCCCGGCTGATCGGCGGGTCGCCCAGCAGCGCCCACACGTCGTCCGAGATGCGCCGCGCCAGCTGGCCCTCGTCGCGCGCGGCAGTCACCAATTCCCTTAAAAACAAGGCATTTCCGCCGGACCGATCGGCGAACGTGTGAACGGTCCGCAGGTCGACCGGGCCACCCAACGCGGCGCCGAGGGCGGCGGCGACGTCGTCCAATGCGAGCGGGCCTAGATCAATCCGGTCGCACCAACCGTCTCGCCACAACCGCTCGACGGCCGGCGGCAGAGCGGCGCCGTCGGGGGCGGTGCCGAGGATCGTCGCCGCGCCTGCGGCGGCAACCCGCAGCAAGACTTGGGCGGAAGCCTCGTCGATTAGCTGGACGTCGTCGACGACAAGCAGCGGTCGGACGTCGGCAGGGTCCCGGGGCGGGGGGACCAACGCGCGGGAGAGTTGGACGACGACGTCGGTGACGTCGAGCTCGCTGCTGGCGCCCTTGACGGTTCTGCTGCCGCTGCCGCCGCCGCTAGCGTCGCCGCCCGTCCGCGACGCCAGGGCGCCGGCGAACACTTCGTAGGGCGCACCGCTGGACACTGCGTGGCCGACGACGTGACTGACGCTCGCGCCGGCCTCGGCCGCCCGGCGACCGGTCTCGCGGGCGAACGCCGACTTACCAACGCCAGGCTCCCCGAAGACGAGCGCGCCAATGCCCGCCGCGAGCCGCGCCTCCATACCTGCCAGCTCGTGTGCGCGTCCGACAAACGGCCAGCGCCCGCTCACGGGTCGCAACTTATCCCCACCCGCGGGCGCGCGCATCAACCAACTACGTAGTCACTACGGATGCGCTCGGCGCGTGACGCGCCTTAACTCCTTTCCGTCCGACATGGGGCTGAGGCGCGACGAGGGAGGCATGTGGTGCGACGCATCAAAGGTGTGGTCACGGTCATCACGGTCGCCGTCGCGGTGGGGGGAACAGTTGCCGGCTGCAGTTCCTCGAGCAAGTCGGACGCGGGCGGTGGGGGGGCCACCGCGACGGGTCAATCGACCGCGACGACGCAGCCGCAGGCGACGCAATCGCAGTCCCCGACGCCCTCGATGGCCGCCGCACCGTCAGCGGCGACGACGTCGTCCGCGCCTGCGCAGGCGTCGAGCAGCGTCGGCGTAAGCGCGCAGGGAGTGCCGACCTCGATCGACCCATGCAAGGTGGTGCCGCAAGCGGAGGCGTCGACGCTCGCCGGCGCGTCGTTTGGCCCCGGCGTCGCGGAGACCGACGGCACGTCGAAGCGTTGCACCTACGGAGGCCAAACGCTGAACGTCTTCACCGTCGAGGCGGCGCAGACGACCGATGCCACCGCGGCGCAGGCTGCCTGGAACGCCGCCGAGGCCCAGGTCAAGACGGAGCTCACGCAGAAGGTGCCGCCTGGCGTCAACCTTGCGGTGGCCAACACGGACGTCGCAGGAATCGGCGACAAAGCAGCGGTGATCTCCGGAACTGCGACGTTCCAAGGCCAGACCCTGGGCATTAGCGGCATCTACGTGCTCCAAGGCGCGAAGTTCTTCGCCTTTCAGGACCTGAAGCTTGGCACGCCGCCCAGTGCGGCCGCGATGGAAGCCGAGGCCAAGACCGCGCTCGGACGCATCTGAGCCCCTAGATTTCGTCGCCTGCCAGGACGTCGTCGGCGTCGATGATTCGGTACGCGTAGCCCTGCTCAGCGAGAAAACGCTGCCGATGCGCGGCGTACTCCTGATCGAGCGTGTCGCGGGCGACGACCGCATAGAAGCGCGCGGTGCGGCCGTCGTGCTTCGGCCGCAACAGCCGGCCGAGGCGCTGCGCCTCCTCCTGCCGCGAGCCGAACGATCCGGAGATTTGAATGGCGACCGACGCCTCCGGCAGGTCAACCGAGAAGTTGGCCACCTTCGACACGACAAGTGTGGTGACCTCGCCGGCCCGAAACGCGTCGAACAGCCGCTCGCGCTCCTTGACCGGCACTTCGCCTGTGATGACGGGCGCGTCGAGGCGCTCGCCCAGCTCAGCGAGTTGGTCGAGGTACTGGCCGATGACCAGCAGCTGGTCGTCGGTGTGGCGGGCGGCAAGCGCCTCGATCACTTTGGTTTTGGTCTCCGTGGTCGCCGCGAGGCGGTAGCGATCCTCGGGCTCGGCTGTGGCATAAAGCAATCGCTCGTGCTCGGTAAGGGTCACCCGCACTTCGACGCAATCGGCTGGCGCGATGTAACCCTGAGCCTCGATGTCTTTCCACGGAGCGTCGAAACGCTTGGGACCGATCAGGCTGAAGACATCGCCCTCGCGCCCGTCTTCGCGCACCAGTGTGGCGGTCAAGCCAAGCCGACGGCGAGACTGAATATCCGCGGTGAAACGGAAAATCGGCGCGGGCAACAGGTGCACCTCGTCGTAAATGATGAGGCCCCAGTCACGGTCGTCGAACAGTTCGAGATGCGCGTACACACCTTTGCGCCGAGTGGTCATCACTTGATAGGTGGCGATCGTGACCGGTCGAATTTCCTTGCGTGCGCCGGAGTATTCGCCAATCTCCGACTCGGTCAACGACGTCCGCTTCAACAGCTCGTGTCGCCACTGCCGGGCGGCGACCGTGTTAGTGACCAGGATGAGTGTGGTCGCTTGGGCCTGCGCCATCGCCGCCGCTCCGACGATGGTTTTACCGGCGCCGCACGGCAGCACCACGACGCCGGAGCCGCCGTGCCAAAAACCCTCGGCGGCCGCCTGTTGATACGGCCGAAGCGCCCAACCCTCCTCGCGCAAGGCGATCGGGTGCGCCTCGCCGTCGACGTAACCGGCGAGGTCTTCGGCCGGCCAACCCAGCTTCAGCAGCACCTGCTTGAGGTGACCACGCTCGCTCGGGTGCACGACGACGGTGTCGTCATCGAGCCGGCCGCCGACGAGTGGCGCCACCTTCGCGCTGCGCAAGACCTCTTCAAGCACGGCACGGTCGAGCGAGCGAAGCACCAGGCCGTGCGCGGGATCGTGTTGAAGTTGCAAGCGGCCGTAGCGGGCCATCGTCTCGGCGACGTCGACGAGCAACGCGTGCGGCACCGGATACCGGCTGTAGGTCAACAGCGCGTCGATGACCATCTCGGCGTCGTGACCTGCGGCGCGCGCGTTCCAAAGTCCGAGCGGCGTCACCCGGTAGGTGTGCACGTGCTCAGGCGACCGCTCGAGTTCGGCGAACGGCGCGATCGCCCGCCGGCAGGCCGCCGCCTGCTCGTGGTCGACTTCAAGCAGCAGGGTCTTGTCGGATTGGACGATGAGTGGTCCTTCGGTCACCTCGCCATTGTCCCAGGGCGGCGGGATCCCCGGGGGCGGCGCACGCTGCGTCTTGGGATGGTTAGACCGGTCGGCACAGACGTGAACTGACATAGGCGAGTGGTCTGCCGACGGATTGTGCGCGAACCTTGCGTGATTCGGCGTGAAGCTGAGCGTTACGGCTGGCATGATGTGCGCAGCAGCGTGTGGACTCCGACTACCCGGGCTTCCTCACGCACGTCCAAATGCGCGAACTCCGCAGTGGTCTAGGCCGAGGTGGCGAGGTGGCGAGGTGGACCGGTACACCCGGTGGTCGAACCTGCTCGACCTGCTTGCGAACCGCGAACGGCTGACCGTCGAGGAAGCCGCCCGCGACCTCGGCGTGTCGGAGGCCACCGTACGCCGCGACTTCGAGGCGTTGGCCGCCCAGCGCAAGCTGTTACGACTGCGCGGCGTCGCCGTGCACGCCGCATCGCCGGTCGCCCACCCGCTGCTCAGCGGCGATGCAGGCGCGCCCGCCGGCTCGCCGGAGCTGCGCCGGGTCGCCGCCCAGGCCACGCGGTTACTGCGGCCCGGCACCGTTGTCGGCCTCACCGGCACGGTCGCCACCAGGGCGTTGTCCCGTGCGATCGGCCTGCGGTTGGACTCTCAAGCTCAGCACGGCAACCCCCACCCGTCGTCCGGTCTGTTGACCGTGGTGACGAACGACCTGGTCGCCGCGACCGAGTTGGCCAGGCGGCCGGGGGCGAAGGTGGTCGTCAGCGGCGGGGTGCTCGACGGGTCGGCGCACGTCCTCGGCGGACCGCTGGCCGGGCTGCTGCTGCAGGGCATCTCGCTCGACACCGCGCTCGTCGCGCCGGACGCCGTCGACCCCGAGTTCGGGGCGACCGCTGCCGACGAGGTCGACGCTGGGATCGCGGCGGCGATGGTCGCTCGGGCCCGGCAAGTGGTGGTCGCCGCCGTCAGCTCCGACCTCGACCGATCGGCGTTTGCGCGCGTGTGCGAGACGGGTCGCATCGACGTCCTCGTCACGGACGACGGGATCGCGCCATCGACCGCGGACCGGTTTCGCAACCGCGGCGTGCGCGTCGTCTTGAGCTGACCGGCCCGTCGGCGACGGGAGTTGCGGGCACCCAGCGTCTCAGCGCGCTGTTGCGCATTCGTGACCGCAGAAGCTTGACGTGGTCCAGACCAGTGGCGCACGATGCCGAAGAAAGTCGAGCCAGCGCGCGGCTTCGACCGGCACAGATGTGCCCAACTCGGACTCCAGAAAGCGGTAGTCGATATGAACCTTGCGAAGCGTGGCGCGCCCCTGGCGCGCCCGCGCGTGCTCCCCGGTGCTGCGACCAAGCGGCGCGCGATGGCCGCGCTGTCGGTGGGCGTCGTGGCGGCGGTCGCCCTCAGCGCGTGCTCCTCGAGCAAGCCCAAATCGTCGGGCACGACGCCCACCACGCCCGCCAATTCCACGACGAGCACGCAGCAGTCGTCGGCGGCGAGTCAGCCCGCCCCTAGCGGGAGCGGTTCGGAGGGCGCGTTGCCAGACCCGAACAGCGTGCCCAAGGGGACGATCACCGTGGTGGCCGCCGACTACGGGGCCGGCACCTCGGCGCAAAGCGGCGCCGACTGGTGGGCAGCCGTTGTCAAGGCGTTCAACCAGAAATACCCGCAGGTCACGGTGAAGATGAACGTCGTCAACTGGAACGACGTCGACAAGCAGATCACCACCGAAGTCCAGGCCGGAAACCCGCCGGACATCGCGCAGGCGAGCGCCGACTGGACCGGGTTGCAAGACCAGGTCTACAAGGCCAGCGACGTGCTGACGCCAGCGGCACAGAGCAACCTCATCGAGTCGTTTGCCAAGCAGGGAAACATCGGCGACGCGGAGTACGGCATTCCGTGGATCGCAAGCTCGCGAGCGCTCGTGTACAACAAAGACCTGTTCCAGAAGGCGGGAATCTCCGCACCGCCAACCTCGTGGGCCGAGTACCAAAGCGACGCGCAGAAGTTGAAGTCCGCGGGGGTGCCGCAGCCAGCGTGCATCCCGCTCGGCAACGAGGAGGCGCAAGCCGAGGCGCTCATCTGGGAGCTGGGCAACGGTGGCGGCTTCGTCGATTCCAGCGGCAACTGGGCGCTCAACAGCCAGGCGAACGTCGACACGTTCAAGTTCATCAACACCCTGGTGCAGGCGGGCGTCACCAACCCGCACCCGGCGACGACGAACCGGACCGCCGGCTGCTGGGCCGACTTCCAGGCAGGCAAGGTCGGGATGACGAACAGCCAGCCGGCCGAGCTTCCCGGGTTGACCGAAGCTCAGCAGAAGAGCAACCTCAACTTCGCGTTCGCGCCGATCCCCGGCAAGGACGGCCTGGCGAAGACGACCCTTGGCGTCAACGACTGGATCTGGGCGTTCAAGGGCAAGAGTGACCACCAGATGCAAGACAAGGCGTTCCTCAGCTTCGTCATGTCGGACCAGTGGCAGAAGAGCTTCTTCGACGCCTACAAGCTGTTGCCGATCACGAAGGGCGCGTCGGAGCAGGTCGCCCAAGCCAACCCCGACTTGAAGCCGTT
>JAICYF010000174.1 GCA_025934355.1 Acidothermaceae bacterium | reverse complement strand
GGCTGGGTAGCCGGATAGGGTCTGCGCGTGGGCAGCACCGACGAACCCGTCTCTCACAAGCCACGCGTCGCCGTTGTCTTCGGCGGCAGAAGCACCGAGCACGCGATCTCGTGCGTCACGGCGAGCAGCGTGCTGGCGGCGCTGGATCGCGAGAAGTACGACGTGCTTCCGATTGGCATCACGCGTGAGGGCCGGTGGGTGCTGGCGCCCGACGACCCAGAGAAGCTAGCCATTCACGGCGGCGAGCTGCCTGAGGTGAGCGCCTCGGCGCAGGCCGTTGTGCTTGCGTCCGACCCGACCAGGCGGGCGCTCGTCGTGCACGAGCCCGACTCCGCGCCCCGGTTGTTACGCGGTGTTGACGTCGTGCTGCCGTTGCTGCACGGGCCGTACGGCGAAGACGGCACGATTCAGGGCCTGCTTGAGATGGCCGGCATTCCGTATGTGGGCGCCGGAGTTTTCGCGTCGGCGGCGGCGATGGACAAGCAGTACATGAAACTCGTGCTGACAGGCAGCGGATTGCCCGACGTGCCGCATGTCGTCGTCCCCCCCCGCCAATGGGAAAGTGACCCCGCAGCAGTGCGCGAATCCGTCGCCAGTCTCGGGTTTCCGGTATTCGTGAAGCCAGCGCGTGGCGGTTCAAGTATCGGCATCAGCAAGGTTCACGGGTCGGGCGAACTCGACGACGCGATCGAGCTCGCCCAGCAGGCCGACCCGAAAGTGATCGTCGAGGCGATGATCGAGGGTCGCGAGATCGAGGTCGGGGTGCTCGAATCGCTCGACGGCGGGGCGCCCGACGTCAGCGTTCCGGCAGAGATCGTGGTTCGCGGCGAGCGCGAGTTCTACGACTTTGACGCCAAGTACCTCGACGACGCCACCCGAATCGACGTCCCGGCGAATTTGCCCGAGCCCGTGGTTGAGCGAATTCGGCAGCTGGCCGCCTGGGCGTTCGAGGCGTTGTCGTGCGAAGGCCTAGCCCGCGTCGACTTCTTCTTGACCAGCGCCGGAGACGTGGTGGTCAACGAGGTCAACACGATGCCGGGATTCACGCCCACGTCGGTGTTTCCGCGGGTGTGGGCGGCGAGCGGTTTGCCGTATCCGGCGCTCGTTGAGCGGTTGGTGCAAACGGCGTTGCGCAGACGGCCCGGCCTGCGCTGACGCCGTAGGGCTCACGTTCTTGGGCTGAACAGTCGTAAAGCCCGCCGCGAAATCCGCCGAAAGATCGCCAAGCCGACTTCGGCTCATGAGCGTGCGCGGGAAGGACCGGGCAAATGTCGAACGGTTACGACTTTTTCGGGACCGCCGGCGGCACGAGCGCGCCCCCGACCACCGGTTCACCAGCGCCCGCTGGGCCGCCGCCCGTCGACCGGTGGGGACTCCCGGCCAGCGCGCCGCCCAGTCAACCCCCTGCTGGGTTCGCCCCGTCGGCGTGGCAACTGCCGCCTGCGAAGCAGTCCAAGAACATGCCCCTCGCGATCGGCGGCATCGTGCTCGCCGCCGCGGTGGCGGCGGGGGCGGTGTTCTACTTCACCCGCCCGCATCCGATCTCGCTGCCACCCAGCGTCGGTGGAATGGCTGAGCTCACCACGCTCACGTCCGGCGACAAAGCTGACATCAAGAACGCCGAGAAGCAGTTGGCCAAGAAGGCTCACATCCATGACGTGTCGAGCCGCGTCTACGGCGACGTCAGCACCGGCGCGTACTACGTCCTCGCCGGGCACATCAACGGCAGCGACACGAGTTTGGCGGACGTCGAGAACCAGGTGGCTTCGACACCGGCGCTCGCGGGGGCGAACTTCTCCAGCGGGACTGTGACCTCCGGCGACACCGACTTCGAATGCGTGTGGGCTAGCCCTGCAGGCCACGACGTCTCGGTCTGCTTCTGGTGGAGCAACCACTCGCTGCTGTTCGGTGAGGGCCTCGGACGTGACGCACAATCGACCGCCGACGCCCTCGCCGAGACGAAGACGTACGCCGGGCTCAGCTAGCCGACGTGCGCCCTGCGGCGGGCACCGTCTAGAGGTGAACGACCGGGCAGGTGAGGGTTCGAGTGATGCCCTCGACGCTTTGCACCTTCGCCACGACCATGCGGCCCATCTCGTCGATGTTGCGCGCCTCGGCGCGAACGATGACGTCGTACGGGCCGGTGACGTCTTCAGCCATCGTGACGCCCTTGATCTCGGCGATCTCGCGTGCCACCGCGGCAGCCTTTCCCACCTCGGTCTGGATGAGGATGTAGGCCTGTACCATCGCGCGTCCCCTCCTACAGGTGGCAGCGTGTCGGGTGAGAACCGTCCGGGGAAGCAAGATACGTGGACGTCCAACAATGTCGGGAGACACGGTAGCAAGTCCAGCGGCGGAGGTGAGAGTCAGATCAGCG
Organism: Acidothermaceae bacterium; assembly: GCA_025934355.1. Lineage (GTDB taxonomy): Bacteria > Actinomycetota > Actinomycetes > Acidothermales > Acidothermaceae > JAICLV01. The sequence goes on along the minus strand of JAICYF010000174.1, from coordinate 3,906 downwards.
TCGGTGAGCTTGGCGAATTCGGTCTCATCGCGCGGGTGACCGCGCGGCTGCCGCTTGGCGACGGCACGGTGGTCGGTCCTGGTGACGACGCGGCGGTTGTCTCGGCCAGCGACGGGCGCGTCGTCGCGACGACCGACTTGCTCGTCGACGGCCAGCACTTCCGCCGCGATTGGTCGACGCCCTACGACGTCGGGCGCAAGGCCGCGGCGCAGAATCTCGCAGACGTCGCGGCCATGGGCGCGGTTCCGACCGCCCTGCTCGTTGGACTGGCTACTCCCGCCGACCTCCCCGCGTTTTGGGCCGAGCGATTCGCCGACGGGCTCGCCGACGAGTGCGCCATCGTTGGCGCCGGCGTCGTCGGTGGGGACGTCGTGCGCAGCGACCTGCTCGTCGTCGCGGTGACCGCGCTTGGCGATCTGCAGGGTCGCGCGCCGCTATTGCGGTCTGGGGCGCGCGTTGGCGACGTCGTCGCCGTGGCCGGGCGCCTCGGTTGGGCGGCTGCCGGACTTGCCGCGCTGCGCAAGGGATTCCGGACGCCGCGGGTTGTGGTCGACGCGCACCGTCGTCCGCAACCGCCTTACGCCGCGGGGCCGGCGGCGGCAATCGCCGGAGCGCACGCGCTCATCGATGTGAGTGACGGCTTGGTGGCCGACCTTCGCCACGTTGCCGAGGCGAGCAAGGTGGTCGTCTCCATCTCGCGAGCCAACCTTCACGTCGCCGAGGCGGTAGCGGACGTCGCCTCGGCGATTGGCGTCGATCCGTTGGATTGGGTTCTCGAAGGCGGTGAGGATCACGCGCTGGCCGGGTGCTTTCCGTCGTCCGACGTCGTGCCCGACGGTTGGCGGGTTATCGGCGCGGTCACCAGCGCGGACGACGACGGCCAGGTGCTGGTGGACGGAAGTCCTTACCGCGGCGGCGGTTTCGATCATTTCGCGGCTCGCGGTTAAATACCTCTGTAACAGAGGTATATTGGCGCGGTGAGTCGTTCCGTTCCGCAGCCCGAGGTCGCCGCTCGGCCGACGTCCCTTTTGCTTGCAGAAGAGCTCTTCGACGCGGTGGGGGCGTTGCGTCGGCAGACCCGGCGGCACGCGGGCCGGCCGTGGCCAATCGACATGCTCGCCGGCAATCAAGTCGAGCTGGTGCGACTGGTGCGCAGGCAGCCCGACATCTCGGTGGCCGAAGCGGCCGCCGACCTTGGGTTCGCGCCGAACACCGTCTCGACGCTGGTTCGACAGCTCACCGACATGGGGCTTTTGAAGCGGGACGCCGATCCCGCCGATCGGCGGGTCGCGCGGTTGCGGCTCACTGCCGCGGCAACTCGGCGCGTTGCGCGATGGCGAGACCGGCGCACCTCGCTTGCCGCCCGCGCTCTCGACGAGCTCAGCGCCGAAGACCGAGCCGCGCTCGCTGCCGCGGTGCCGGTGATCGTGCGACTCACCGCGGCCCTCGCCGAGGCGTCGGAGCGGGAGGTTTGATGAGCGCCGCGGTTGAGATCCAGGGGGTCGGCTACCGGTTCGGCGAGCACCTGGCGGTGAGCGACTTAGACCTGACAATCGGCGCGGGGGAGTGTTTCGGCTTGCTCGGCCCGAACGGCGCCGGAAAGACCACCACCATCCGGCTGCTCAACACGTTGTTGCCATTGCAGTCTGGGGAGATCTCGGTCTTTGGCCGTGACGTGCGACGTGATCCGATGGCGGTTCGCCGACTGCTCGGATACGTCCCGCAGCAGCTCTCGATCGACGGCGCCCTGACCGGGCGGGAGAACGTCGGCTGGTTTGCGCGGTTGTTCGACGTCCCGCGCCGCGAACGCGCCGCCCGGGTTGACGAAGCGCTTGCGCTCGTTGAGTTGTCGGACGTCGCCGATCGCCTGGCGTCGACGTATTCCGGGGGGATGGTCAGGCGCCTCGAGCTCGCGCAGGCGCTCGTCAACCGGCCTGCCCTTCTCGTGCTCGACGAACCCACGGTCGGCCTTGACCCGATCGCGCGTCACAGCGTTTGGGCGCGCGTTGCCGAGATGCAGGAGCGGTACGGCATGACCGTCGTGCTCACGACGCACTACATGGAAGAAGCCGACGAGCTCTGCGACCGGGTCGCGTTGATGCACCAGGGTAAGTTGCGCGCGGTCGCCGAGCCCGACTCCTTGAAGCAGTCGCTGGGGCCGCACACGAGCCTCGAGGACGTTTTTCGGCACTACACCGGAAGTAGCTTGACCGAGGACGAGAAAGGGGGTTTGCGCAGTGTCCGCGCCGCTCGTCGCACCGCCGGTCGCATGGGTTGATGTTCGTGCTCGACACGGGGCTCGCGTGCTGCTGTCGCGGGTCGCGACGTTCTGCCTGGTGGAACTTCAGCGACTCAAGCACGATCGCACGGAGCTGTTGACGCGTGCCATTCAGCCGATTTTGTGGCTGGTCATCTTTGGCAAGACGTTCAGTCGGCTGAGAGCGATCCCCACCGGCAAGGTGCCATACCTCGATTACCTCGCGCCCGGGATCATCGCGCAGTCGGCCCTGTTCATCGCCATCTTTTACGGCATCCAGATTATTTGGGAGCGCGACGCCGGCGTTCTCACCAAGTTGTTGGTGACCCCGACTCCGCGGGCCGCGCTGGTGACGGGAAAGGCCTTTGCGGCAGGGATTCGAGCGGTGGCGCAAGCGATCGTCGTCATCGTCGTCGCGGCATTGCTTGGGGTGAGCATGACGTGGAATCCAGTGCGATTGCTTGGCATGGTGCTCATCGTCGTTCTAGGGGCGGCGTTCTTCTCGTGCCTGTCGGTGACAATCGCGGGTCTGGTGCTGCGCCGTGAACGACTCATGGGCATCGGCCAGGCGATCACCATGCCGTTGTTCTTCGCGTCGAACGCGCTGTACCCGGTCTCGTTGATGCCGGGCTGGTTGCGGGTTATCAGTCACGGCAATCCGATGACTTATGAGGTGGAGGCGTTGCGAGGTCTGCTGCTCGGGCTAAAGACGAACTATCTCCTCGATTTCGGGGTGCTGCTCGGGTCGGTTGTCGTCGGCATCACGGTCGCGGCCTCCCTGCTCGGCCGCCTGTCGCGGTGACCAGTTAGCGCAACATTTGCTCACGAAGAGGCCCGCTTCAGTCGGAAGTAGGCCGGAATGTCATTCGCATACATGCTGAGATTGGGCCCGGTTACCGGCCCTGTCGCCGCAGTGGGTCGGCCGCGCCGTAATCGTGCCGCACCTTGCCCGACCTGCCGTGGCTTCGGCCAGCTAGTCGCGTCGTCGTACCTTAAGTCGTTCACCCGACTGGTTGACTCCGTCGAAGCCTACGTCACACGCGGCTCGTGAGCTGGTTCGCCGCGTTGTAGCCGTAGGCCACCGTCCCGCCCGCGTCGGTGAACGAGGTCAGGTTCCCCGCCCCCGTCGGTGACGGTGGCGACCCGGCCCACCCCGTCAAAGGTCTGACTAACCGCACCAATCGGCCTCAAATCCCACTGTGGAAAGGAGTTCGGTGCCTTTGCCCCGCTGAGCGCCGTGCGAGACTGAGGGGATGAAGCTGCGCAGCGTGCTGACGATCGCGGGCTCTGACTCGGGCGGTGGCGCGGGCATTCAGGCCGACCTGAAGACGATGCTCGCCTGCGGCGTGCACGGCATGAGCGTGGTCACGGCGGTCACCGCGCAGAATTCACTTGGCGTGCAGGGATATTGGGAGCTTTCGCCCGAGGCGGTGCGGGCGCAGCTCGACTCCGTGCTGGGCGACATCGGGGTCGACGCGGTGAAGACCGGCATGCTCGCGTCGTCCGCATTGGTGTCGTTGGTGGCGGGAGTGTTGCGCGACGTTGACGTTCCGGTGGTCGTCGACCCGGTGGGCGTCTCGAAACACGGCGATTCCCTGCTCGCGGACGACGCACTTGACGCGTTGCGCGACGAGCTGATCCCTGCGGCC
>JAICYF010000136.1 GCA_025934355.1 Acidothermaceae bacterium | reverse complement strand
GTGCCCGCGGGCGGCATGGGCGTTTGCCGCCAGATCAAGGACGAGATTTACAACTGCCCGCCGGTGCTCATCCTCACCGGTCGACGCGACGACGCCTGGCTGGCGGCCTGGTCGCGCGCCGACGCGGCGATCCCGCACCCGATCAATGGGGTGTCGCTCGCGCCCGCCGTCGCCGATCTGATGCGGCGTCGGCTCGCGCACGAGCCGGTGCGTTAGCACCATGTCGGACGTGGCTGCTCAGGCCGCTGCGCGGAGCTGGCCAGTCCTGCTCAGCGCGCTGCTGCGCGGCGACCATCTGTCAGGCGCCGACACCGCCTGGGCGATGCACGAGATCATGACCGGTGAGGCGACGCCGGCTCAGCTCGCCGGATTCGCCATCTCGCTGCGCGCGAAGGGCGAGACCGCCGAAGAGGTCAACGGGCTGGCGGCGACGATGGTGGAGCTGGCCAACCACGTGCCGGACGTCGGCACGGCGCTCGACATCGTGGGCAGCGGCGGCGATCGCGCTCACACCGTCAACGTGTCGACGATGGCCGCTGTCGTCGCTGCGGCCGCCGGCGTTCCGGTCGCCAAGCACGGCAACCGGGCGGCGTCGTCGTCCTGCGGCTCTGCCGATCTGCTCGAGGAGCTCGGCGTCGCGATCGACCTCGACGGTGACGGCGTGGCGGCGTGCGTCGCGCAGGTGGGTATCGGCTTTTGTTTCGCCCCGGTCTTCCACCCGGCGTTTCGCTTCACGGCAGCCCCGCGTCGCGAACTCGGCGTCCCGACCGTCTTTAACTTTCTTGGGCCGCTGACGAATCCGGCCCGTCCGACGTCGAACGCGGTTGGCGTCGCCGACGCTCGCATGGCGCCTGTGGTGGCCGCGGCGCTCGCGCACCGGGGCAACCGCGCGCTGGTGTTTCGCGGTGACGACGGCCTTGACGAGCTGACAACGACCACCACGTCGCAGGTCTGGGTGGTGCGCGACCGCGCGGTGCGATCGGTCGTCCTCGATCCCGCCGACGTCGGGATCCGGCCCGCTTCGCCAGAAGACCTCAAAGGCGCCGACGCCGCTTTCAACGCGAAGGTGGCCCGCGCCGTCTTCGCCGGCGAGCCTGGGCCGGTGCGCGACACGGTGCTGTTGAACGCGGCGGCGGGCGTTGTCGCGTTCAACGGACCCGACGCCGACTCGCTGGCCGACCAGTTGCGCGGCGCGCTGGACCGCTGCGCGAAGGCGATCGACGACGGGGCCGCGGCCGCGAAGCTGGACGCGTGGGTCGACGCGAGCCAAGCGGCGCGCCGCCCGGTTGACAACGCTTAAGGCACGTCGAGCCCGAGCGAGAACGCCGACTCGAGGTCGTGCCTCGAGTAGGTGCGAAATGCGATGTGGGTCTCGGTCGCACTGACGCCGTCGACCTTGTTCAGCTGGCCGGGGATGACATGGGCGAGCTCGTCGTGCGCGCGCACGCGCACGATCGCCACCAGGTCGAACTCGCCGGTCACCGAATAGACTTCGGTGACGCTCGGCAGTTCGGCAATGGCCTCGGCCACCTCGCCAACCCGGTCGACGGCCGTCTTCACAAGAACGATCGCGGTGATCACAGCGGCCACCCTAATCCTCTTGCTCGCCGCCGACGTGCACGCTCAGGACGCCGGCGATCTCGTTGACCACCGTGGCGAGCGCGTCGAGGTTGCCGCGGCCGTCGAGCAGCACCTCGACCGCCACCGAACGGTCAGGGGCAGGTGGTTCGTCGTCGGCGACCGGTGGTCTGTCTTGCGGTTGGCCGCGGTGCGTCGTGGTGATGCGCGCGACGCTGAACCCGGCGTGGGTTATCGCCTCAAGCACCTCGCGCAGCATTCCGCGGCGGTCGAGATAGGTGACCTGCAGCACCGGGCGGTCGGTGCCGACCAGCCGGGCCACCGCGCGCGAGAACACCGGCAAGCCGAGGATCGCCACGAAGTAAGCCGCCGTGCCGGTGACGGCGAGGATCGGAAGGCCGCCTGCTGCCGCCGCGCCGACCGCGGCGGTGAGCCAGATGCTTGCCGCGGTGGTCAACCCGCGCACGACGTCGCGCTTGACGAAGATGATGCCGCCGCCGATGAAGCCGAGGCCCGAGACGATCTGCGCCGCGACGCGCGACGGGTCGAGCACCACCTTGCCCTCTTGCAGGACGTCGGTGAAGCCGTACTTGCTCACCAGCATGAACAGCGCCGCGCCGACGCCGACCACCGTGTAGGTGCGGATGCCGGCGGCCTTCTGCTTGATCTCGCGCTCAAGCCCGATGAGCGCGGAGAGGCCGAAAGCGATCGCGAAATCGCCGAGCTGGCTCCAGCTTTGGCCGGTCGGCTCGCCGAAGGCGGCAACGTTCACGTGCATACCTAAGCACTTGCCCGCGCGCGTGCTGGCGTGTGCAACCGGTCGCGTGCGGGTTGGTGCACGGGCCGCAGGCCACGCCGGTCACCGAATGGGTCGACGTCGCCGGCGAGGTCGAACTCGAGCAGCGTGCGTTGGCCGCCCGCGCCGTACGCCGGACAGCTCCACGTGCCCACCACCTCGACGAGCCGGGTGCCCGGCAGCTCGAGCCACCGCAGCACGCACTCCATCTCTTCGGCGGTCGCGCACGCCGTCGGCCCGGCGCCGTCATGGACGACGGTCTCCGCGGTGGCGACGAGGGCGTCGACGTACGGTCGCGGCGCCGCGCCGGGAGGTACGACGCCCGCGGCAGCGAGCCGGCCGTGCCGGACGACCGCGATCTCGTACCCGTTGTCGGAGGCAAGCCGGGCGACGACGAGTTGCGCGCATCGCGCCAACGCGGCAAGCCGTTGCCCGCGCGCAGCGGCCCGCACAAACGCGGCTAGCCGGTCGCGGCTGTGCGCGGCGTCTTCAAACCGTTCGACGTCGGCGAGCAGTTCGATTCGGCGCAGCAACGACTTCACCAACGATCTCGCGTCGGACTCGATCGCCGTGCGCACTCGTGCCACCAGCTCGGCGTACTCGTCGACGCTTTGCCGGCCCTCACACGGCGCCCCGCAGCGGTCGAGTTCGGCGAGCACGCAGGCAGGGCTTGGACGACGTGGGCTGAGCCGGGTTCGGCATTGCCGCAGCGGGACCGCCTCGTGAATCGCCTCGATCGCCGATTCGGCCGCCCGCCGCGACCCGAAAGGCCCGAGGTAGCACGCGTCGTCCGGCTTCGTCTCCCGGACCATCGACAACCGTGGGAAAGGCTCGATGGTCAGCTTCACCCACGTCGCTCGCTCGGGGAATTTCGAGCGTTTGTTGTACGGCGGCTTGTGCTCGGCGATGAGTCGCAGCTCACGAACCTGCGCCTCAAGTTCGGTGGCGCACACGACCGGCACGACGTCGTGCGCGATCGCCACCATCTCGATGACGCGTTGCCTCATTTCGGACGACGTGAAGTAGCTGCGCACCCTCGTCTTGAGGTCCTTGGCCTTGCCGACGTAAAGCACCCGGCCACGCTGATCGCGAAACTGGTAGACGCCGGGGAGATGTGGCAAACCGTCGGCCAAGTGCCGCTTCTTGCGCTGCTGTGGCGTCACTTGCCCGCTGAAGGTTTGCAGCTCTTCGTAAGAGTGCACCCCGAATCCGGCCAGCCGCTCAATCAAGACGTGCAACACGTCGACGGTGGCGCGCGCGTCGTCAAGCGCGCGGTGGGTCGGCTGGACGCTTGAGCGCAGCACCCGGGCGAGTGTGGCGAGCTTGCAATCAGGCGCTTCGTCGCGGGTCAGCACCCGGCGGGCCAGCCGAGCGGTGTCGACGGAGTCAAAACCCGGCCACGGCACGCCCAGCTCGTGGGCGGCGGCCTTCAAAAACCCGACGTCGAACGGCGCGTTGTGCGCGACGAGCACCGAGCCGCGGGCGAACTCGAGGAAGGTCGGCAACACGGTGTCTATGCGCGGAGCGGTCGCGACCATGGCGTTGGTGATGCCGGTCAGCACCGCGATGAACGGCGGGATTTGCTCACCCGGGTTGACCAATGTCTGCAACTCGCCGAGCACCTCGCCGCCACGCACTTTGACGGCGCCGATCTCGGTGATACCGCAACTGGCGGGGCTGCCGCCGGTGGTCTCGAGGTCGACGACGACGAACGTGACCTCGCGCAGCGGCATGCCGAGCTCGTCGATCGAGAGCTGCATGAAGGCCTCGGCAAGAACGGTCACAGCCCGTGACGGTAGGCGCGGGCGCGGACAGTTCGTGGAAGCCACTCCGATCGCCCGGGCGACTAGCGCATTTCGCGGGCAACCGATTTTGTCGGCGCCCCGGCCTAACGTCGTCCGCAGTTGAAATCAGAGGAGAGAACGCCATGCTGATCGATTGCGACAGCTGCACCGTCAGAGGCGCCGCCTGCGCCGACTGTGTCGTCACCGTGTTGCTCGGCTCGCCTCCGGCCGACGTCGACGTCGACGTCGACGTGCTTGAGTTTGACGCCGTCGAACAGGCCGCGATCAACACGCTCGCCGAGCACGGATTGGTGCCACCGCTGCGGTTGGTCAACCGCGCGGCGTCCTGACCCATCTGCGGGTCATCCCGACCTATTCGGCCACGAATGCGAATCCTTAGCCGACACAATGTTGCGAAATGATTGCGCTACGACTACGGACTGGTAGCCTGCTGCGCGGGCATTCGTCAGGAAGTCGTGCAAGTGCGGCAGCGAGTGCCTGCGCCGAGTCCGTCGCGAGACGGAGCCGGGGAACCACCTTCCCCCGGGGTGAATCGGCGGCGACGGGCCAGCGTGATTTGACCCGCCGACGTCGTAGGGCGACCTTCCAGCCCGAACCCGTCAGCTAACTCGGTAGGCGCCGAGGAAGAAGGAGATCGCCCTCGTGGCGTTTCCTAAGCTTGCGCTGGGTTTGGTGTCGCGTCGGGTGTTCCGGCGGGCTGTCGTCCCATCGCTGGTGGTCGCGGTCACCGCCGGCTTGGCCGTCTCCGTGCTTCCGTCGTCCGCGTTTGCCGACCCGAAGCAGACCGCCGCGCAGGCCCAACAGCAGCTGCAGACGCTGTCTGACCGCGCGGAGATTCTCAGCGAGCAGTTCAACGCCGCCCAAGCCAAACTTGACGCCGCGCAACGCCAGCTCTCCGCTGATCAAAACGCGATCGTCAAGGCGCAAGCCGCCCTCGACGCCACGAAGGCGCAGGTGGCGCAGGTCGCTAGCGCGGCGTATGAGTCCGGCGGCGTCGGCTCGATGAACGAGCTGCTGACGTCGTCCGAGCCGGAGATGGCGTTGCAGCGGGCGGGCATCTTGGCGATGCTGGCCGAGCAGCGGGGTGGCGAGCTTCGCGAAGCGACGGCGTCCCGGAACAAGCTCGCGCAGACGCAGGCCGTCGCGGCGCAGCAGGCAAAGCAGATCCAGGCGCTGCAGGCGTCGTTGAAGCAGCAGCAGAGGACCCTCGACGCGATGGCCGCCCAGCAAGAGGCCCTGCTGAAGTCGAGCCAGGCGCAGATCGCCGCCGACAGCGCCAAGGCGGCGGCCGACGCAGCCGCGAAGGCCCGCGCCAACCGTTCGCTGGTGCGCGCGGTGGTGCCGAAGGTGGTGCGGCACACCGCCCCGGCCCCGGCGCCGCAGATGCCGGCGAACATCGGCGCCGACGGTCGTGCTGCGGCGGCGCTCAGGTACGCGTACTCACAACTCGGCAAGCCTTACCGGTACGGCGGTTCTGGCCCCGGCTCCTTCGACTGCTCCGGGCTCACAATGCGGGCCTGGCAGGCGGCGGGAGTGTCGCTTGGCCACAACGCGGCCGGACAGTTCGCCTCGACACCCCATGTGTCGCGCTCGCAGCTGCAGCCTGGCGATCTGGTGTACTTCGGCCACCCGATTCACCACGTGGGCATCTACATCGGCGGCGGCAACATGATCGAGGCGCCGTACACGGGTGCCAGAGTCCGCATCACCAACTTCGGGTACCGACACGACTACGCAGGCGCGTCCCGACCCTGAACTCCTGTTGATCCAGCCCTGCCCGGGCGATGGCCGGTCGCGACAGTTGTCGCGGCCGGCCATCGTTGTTTCGGGCCGAATACGATCGGCGCCATGAGCACCGACGACTTCCTCGTCAGCGCGGAAAGAATTCGCGCCATGGCGCTCAATTGTTTCCGCGCTGACGCGCCTTCGCCCCAATGACCCGCGTTCTCGTCGTCACCAACGACTTCCCGCCGCGGGCCGGGGGCATTCAGTCGTTCGTGCACGCGGTGGTTGAGCGGTTGTCCGACGTCGTCGTGTACGCCCCGAAGTGGGCTGGCGCGGCTGAGTTCGACGCGGCGCAACCCTTTCCAGTGGTGCGACACCCGACGTCGCTCATGCTCCCGACACCGGCGGTGGCTCGTCGGACCGCCGAGCTACTGCGCGAACATCGCTGCGACGCGGTGTGGTTCGGCGCCGCGGCGCCGCTGGGCCTGCTGGCGCGGACGTTGCGCAAGGCGGGCGCCAAGCGGATCGTCGCCACGACGCACGGCCATGAGGCCGGCTGGGCGCAGCTGCCGGTTGCCCGCCAGGTGCTGCGCAAAATCGCTTCGGACGTCGACGTGCTCACCTACCTTGGCGAATACACGCGAGGCCGGCTGGCGCGCGCCGTCACGTCGTCCGCGCACTTGCAACGACTGGCGCCAGCGGTTGACAGCGAGCACTTTCAGCCGGGAGCGGGCGGCGACACCGTTCGGCGTCGACTCGATTTGGTCGGACGACGAGTTGTCGTTTGCGTGTCGCGTTTGGTGCCGCGCAAAGGCCAGGACGTGCTGATCAGGGCGATGCCCGCGATATTGCGCGCCGTGCCCGACACCATGCTGCTGATCGTCGGCGACGGACCCTACCGCGAGCGGCTCGAAAAGCTGGTCGACGAGATCGGCGTGCGGCGCGCGGTGCGATTCACCGGGGGAGTGTCGTGGGCCGAGCTGCCCGCCTACTTCGACGCGGGAGACGTGTTCGCGATGCCGTGCCGCACAAGGAGAAAAGGCCTGGACGTCGAAGGCCTCGGCATCGTCTACCTGGAGGCGTCGGCCGTCGGAATCCCTGTGGTTGCTGGAAAATCGGGTGGCGCGCCCGACGCCGTATTAGACGGTAAGACAGGTTTCGTCGTCGACGGCGAGGACGTCGACGCCGTGGCTGGCGCGATTACCGGCCTGCTGCTCGATCGCGACCGCGCGGCCACGATGGGCGCGGCCGGACGGGCGTGGGTCGAACGCGAGTGGACGTGGGACGCCACCGCGGCATCACTCGCCGACATGCTGGGCTGATCCCTTATGCCACAACGACTTTCGCGGCGTCGTCAATCGGCTCTGCGTCGCCGGGATCGGCGGGGTGCCGCAGGGTCCACACGATCGAGGCGATGACGGCGGCAAGACCTACCGCGATCCAAACCGCGCTCAGAGCGGCGCCAATGTGATGTGCGAGGTCGATCGGCATGTACGTCCTCCACGGCGAGAGACTCATTCCGCTCGGAGTCCAGTTGATAACCGCGCCAAATGCGTGCAGGTCGACGCTGACGACCGCGAGGGTCGCGAAAGCGACTCGCCGTCGCGAAGTCTTGGCTGTCCACTCGTGCCAGCACAAGACGAGCAGCGGCGTCCAGAGCGCAAGGCTTTCGAGGGTCGTGCGGTAGGAGTAAAAGCCGTCTCCGCCGGAGAATCGGCTGAGCCACAATTGTGTTGCGGCGTACGCCAATCCGGCGATGGCGGACGCGCGTATCCACCAGTCTGCGACTCTCTAGCCTCGACGCAACCCGGGCAACAACACCAGCAGGGCGGGCGTCATCACGAGCATCCCGCGCTCCGGGGAGACGAGCACGCCAGGAATCCCGATCAGGGATTCGCGCAGCGAGCTTGTCGACGC
>JAICYF010000263.1 GCA_025934355.1 Acidothermaceae bacterium | reverse complement strand
CTTGAGCGGTGCGACCGAGACATCGACACAGGTCCGACCTTTCTCGCCAGCGGTCAGGCGCACCTCCGTCGCAGCGTCGTCCACGGCGACGACGCCGACGGTCATGTCCGCCAGCTCGTAGACCGAGTGAGGTTCCCCCCGGACCGTAGAGGCATCCTCAATCGCGACACGCTCCGTGACGGCGGCACGCGTTTGGCAAGGAAGGCAGGACGGGATGTCTCAGCATGACCTTCCTGAGATAATTGTGCTCGTGGATGGAGTCGAGCAGGGCAACAGGGCCTCGGGCGGAGAGCCTCTGAGCGAGGACCAGCGTAAGCATCTCGAGTTCATCCAAGCCGTGATTTCCCGGCTCGCCTCATCCTCCACGGCGACCAAGGGATGGGGACTAACTGTGGCCACCGCCGCATTCGGGTTCTCGGCTACCAAGGCCGTCCCCGTGGTAGCTGGGCTGGGCCTCGTGGTCGTGATTTTCTTCGGGATCCTCGACTCGTACTACCTCCGCGAGGAACGACTCTTCAGGTACCTCTACGACGACGCACGGCGTGGCAAGGTTGGGGTCTACTCGATGAACAAGAACGAATATTCCAGCAAGTGCAAGCGGAGGAGCGTCATTCGCTCATGGTCCGTACTCGGCTTCTATGGGCCGCTCCTGCTGGTGGGCTTTGGAGCGCTGATGTGGTCCATCTTGGGGTGACCTCACGCTCGAAACTCCCGACGCAAGGTCTCCCAAGCATCGTCCTTGTCGCCTTCCGAGTAGTGGGTTTCCGGAGGCCAAATGCGACCCACCGCGTCGTCCTCCCATCGAGGTACGACGTGCACGTGTAGGTGCATGACGGTCTGCGTGGCGGCTGCCCCGTTGCTCTGGATCACGTTGAGGCCGTCCGGTCTCATTGCCCGCTTGACGGCTTCGGCAAGTTTCACGGTCTGGCGGGCGAGCTCGGCCGCCAGGTCCTCGCCCACGTCCCAAATGTCGCGCACGTGGGTGCGTGGGACGAGGAGCGTGTGGCCTAGGGTCGCGGGCTCGGGAGGGACGAACGCCACGACCGAGTCTGTCCGGAATACTTCGCGCGCGTCCGCCTCCCGAGCGACGATCTCGCAGAACGGGCAGTCGGGATCAGTTGACAGCGTCGTAGGCATCGTCGACCCACGTTCCAAGGTTGTTGTAGCCGTCGTTGTTGATCCAGTCGTAGGTCGAGTAGCCAGCAGGCAGAGGGTTGGTCCCCTTGTAGTCGGTGTTCCCCGCGAAGTCCTTGATGTTGTGGATGTAGATGCCGATCAACCCGTTGCCGCGTTCGATGCTCTTGTCGATTTCGTACTTCACCCAGCGCCGGGAGGCGGTCTGCGCCCCGATGAGGACGGCCGTAACGGAGGTGCCCATTAGAGCGTTGTCGATCAACTTCTGGACTGCCGAAGGCCCGGACGTCTTTGCCGACTCCCAAATGGATGCCTCGATCCACTCGGGGGTGATCGAGGACTTGAACTGCGAACTCTTGCGAACGACGGATGCACGCTGCACGTCACGCTCATAGTGGAAACTAAAGAAGGTCCTGTGGGCCATGTGGGCTCCTCTCCCTGCGCCTACGCCGGCCGTAGGCCTGCAATCACGATATCGGCGGACGCCGACACGGCCGGTCATCTGGTGGCGCTGCTGCGAGCGTCGAGCGCGCGGAACCGCGCTTGCGCAGTGCTCAGCGCGGACCCAGCGTCGATGGCATATGCGACGGACCACTGGGGTCGATGCTCGCCCCTCCTGAGGGTTCCGATCGGCACGGCTCCGGTCCCACTCGCCGGATCACTCACCGCAGTGCCCTCAACTTCGCCAACGACTCGACTCGACTCCGGCAGATCGTCCCCGAAGGGGATCGTGAATCGGGGCGGCGCCGACGCGCGTTGCGTCCAAGCTGACGCCCGTCGGCGGGACGGCGGGCAAGCCCCCTGCGTCTGTTGCGGCGAGCACCGCAACACCGCCAGTCGTCGTTCCGCTTCTGGGCTGCCTGGCCCGACACAACTCACAGACGTCGGCGTCGAACTGGTCGCCGGGCTCGAGTCTTGTGACGCCGAGGATCGGTGCTATGCCAGCAGCTGTGTCCAGACGTCTACGGACCGACGGCTCGACGCGACGGCAGACTTCTTCCAGGGTGGGAGTCTCAGACTTGGGTGGTGATGGATGAACGGTGTTGAGATGACCACGGCCGAGCGGACGGTCCTGGCCGATTTTCTGGCGACTCTGACGCTCGAACAGTGGGAGGCGCCATCGCTGTGTGAGCGCTGGCGCGTACGAGACGTCGTCGCTCATGTGATGAGCTTCGACGGCGTCAATCTGCTTGGCATGCTTCGCCGCGCCATCCGCGGCCGGATCGTGCACATCAACCAGGTCGGCGTTGACGAACTTGCGTCACTCAGCACCGAACAACTCCTCGACAGGCTGCGTGCTCATCTTCGGCCACAGGGGCTGGCCACAACCTTTGGGGGCCGGCTCGCCTTGCTCGATGTCACCATCCATCATCAAGACATCCGCCGCCCGCTCGGTATGCCGCGCCAGATCCCGGCCGAACGGCTGCGCTGCGTCCTGGACGACAGCCTACGCAGCCCCGAGCTGCCGGGGTGGCACCTCTCCCGCGGCGTGCGCCTGACACCAACAGACCTGGACTGGAGTCGCGGCTCGGGGCCGGAGATTACCGGCCCGGCGGAAGCCGTGCTGATGGCGGTCGCCGGCCGGCAGAGTGCCGTCGAGGAGCTGACCGGTCCAGGGCAGCCGATACTAGCTAGCCGGCTCGCACGCTGACGGCACCCTGCGCACCATCCCTATCGGGTGACCGCACGGCCATCGGGCCCCTTGGCGAGTGAGGCTGACGTGTCGCCGCGGCCGGTTGGGCTTGCGGGACGTCCGGGTATGGCCGAGGTGCGGACGGGTCTCGTCTGCGCGGTGCCGCTCGAACAGGGCGGCGAACGGCGCTCGGAGTGTGCGCGGTTGTCGCGAACCCACGAGCGAGGCGCCGGAGCGTCTCGATGGTCGGGACGACGGGAGTGCCCATCTGATCGGCCAGTCCACCACGGAG
>JAICYF010000127.1 GCA_025934355.1 Acidothermaceae bacterium | reverse complement strand
GCAAGATCGGGATGAACCGGCAGAGGAAGACCGCCCAACCTTCACCGAAGCGCTCAAGCAACGGCTCTATTCGGGTGATTGAATGCGCGAACGAGGAACCCGGCCTGGCGAGCAGGTGGCCGCCGCGCTGACCGATCACATGGCCAACCTGCGCACCGACGATGGCGGCGATCGGACAGCCAATCAGCAGCGCCGCGAGCGGTAGATGGCGTGAGTCGTGCACCGGCAGCGCCGCGAAGGCGCCGGCCAGCGCGAGGAGGGTGTCTCCCGGCAGGAAAAAGCCGATCAGCAGCCCGGTTTCGGCGAACAAGATCACGTAGATGCCGGCCAGCCCGAAGGTGGAGATCATCGAGTTCGCGTCGAGCGGGTTCAGCGCCACCACGTGCGCGGCGGCATGCGAGAACTCGGCGAGGTTCTGGGGCACCAGCCGACCGTACCCGACCGCCGTTTGCCGAGCGGCGGCTGCGGGCCTTCAGACCATCCGCGGTCGGACCTCCGCCCCATGCGGGTGTCGCCCGGTGATACGGGATACTTGGGCACGACCGCGGGCGCCGCCGGTCGTCATTTCGGCGCCCCGCACGCTCGCCCCCGTCGTCACGTAGGAGAACCGGAATGCCGATCGCCACTCCAGAGGTCTACGCCGAGATGATCGACCGGGCCAAGGCCGGCCGGTTCGCGTACCCCGCGATCAACGTCACGTCGTCCTCGACCATCAACGCCGCGATCCAAGGCTTCGCCGAGGCTGAGAGCGACGGCATCTTGCAGTTCTCCTGGGGCGGCGCGGAGTTCGCGTCGGGTCAAAAGGTCAAAGACATGGTGACCGGCGCGATCGCGCTGGCCGAGTTCGCGCACGTCGTCGCGGCGAAGTACGACGTCAACATCGGCCTGCACACTGACCACTGCCCGCCGACCAAGCTTGACGGCTACATGCGGCCGTTGATCGAGATTTCGAAAGAGCGGGTGGCCCGGGGCGAGAACCCGCTGTTCGGCTCGCACATGTGGGACGGCTCGGCGGTCGAGCTGGAGGAAAACCTGAAGATCGCCCGCGAGCTACTCGAAGGCTGCGCCGCCGCGAAGATCATCATGGAGCTCGAGATCGGCGTCGTCGGCGGTGAAGAAGACGGCATCTCCCACGAGATCAACGACAAGCTCTACACCACCCCTGGCGACGCGTTGCGCACCGCCGAGGTGCTCGGCCTTGGCGAGAACGGCCGGTACCTGCTCGCCGCCACGTTCGGCAACGTGCACGGCGTGTACAAGCCGGGCGGTGTGAAGCTGCGCCCGTCGGTGTTGAAGGACATCCAGGACGAAGTGTCGGCGAAGTACGGCAAGGAGAAGCCGTTCGACCTGGTGTTCCACGGCGGTTCCGGCTCACTGCTCGAGGAGATCCGCGAGACCCTCGACTACGGCGTGGTGAAGATGAACGTCGACACCGACACTCAGTACGCCTACACCCGGCCGGTCGTCGACCACATGTTCAAGAACTACGACGGTGTGCTGAAGATCGACGGCGAGGTCGGCGTGAAGAAGTCCTACGACCCGCGCACCTGGTCGAAGGCCGCCGAGAACGGAATGGCCGCCCGCGTCGTCGAGGCTTGCGAAGACCTCCGCAGCACGGGCACGAAGCTGAAGTAACGGTCGGCTCGCCTCTCGAGCGATCCGGCCGCAGCGGTCACGCCGATCGGCGCACGACGAGCTCCGTCGGCAACACGACGCCTGCACCCGGCCGGGCGCCACGTAGCTGTGCGAGCAAGGTGGCGCCCAGTTCGTGCCCGAGTTCAGCGATCGGTTGCCGCACGCTGGTGAGCGGCGGATCGCACTCCGCCGCCCGCAGGTCGTCGAAGCCGACCACCGCGACGTCGTCCGGCACCCGCCGACCGGCCGATCGCAGCACCTGAAGCGCGCCGCTTGCCATCAAGTCGTTGGCCGCGAAGACGGCGTCGAGCTCCGGGCAGCGCGTGAGTAAGTCCCGCATCGCGCGCTCGCCGCTCGCCGCGCTGAAGTCGCCGTACTCGACGCGGTCGTCGTCGATGTCGGGGCAGCCCAGCCGCGCGCCCTCGAGCCGATCTGCGCCGGCGCACATGTCGGGCGGACCAGCGATCGTGACAATGCGACGGCGTCCACTCTCGATGAGATGGGCGACGGCGAGCTGCGCACCGCCACGGTTGTCGGCGTCGACGTACGGCAGCTGCCGACCGGCCGGTGGCCGGCCACTCAGAACCGCGGGCAGGCCGGACCGCTCGATGATGTCGAGCAGCGGATCGTTGCCGTGCACGGAAAGCAACACGGCGCCATCCGTGCGCCCGCCAGACAGGAACCGCGCGACTTGGTCCTGGTTGCCCGACACCACCATCGCCAGGGCGAGAACGCCGGCCTGCGCGCAGGTCTGCGTGATCGCCCGGATCATCCCGTCGAAGAACGGGTCGGTGAAGATGCGCGACTCGGGTTCTGGCACCAGGATCGTCACGGTGTCGGTGCCCCGCGGCCGAGCTATCGCCGGCGCGGTCGCCGGCGTCTGATGCCCCCGAGCCGGACGCCGCGGCCGCCCGTGAGTCGTCGGCAGAACCCCAGAGCTGGCCACCTGATCTCCTCGTCGCTCGGCGGTCGTGGAAGCGCTCTCACGCGAGAGGGTACCGCGGTCCAGACGGTGCGCAAAGTGATCCACGCCTCGGGGTTATGGCACCCGTCGTGAGAGATTGGCGGCATGACTAATCTGCTCGGCGAACCGCCCGCGACGTTTTTGCCGGACGACGAGACCGCCCGCGCCGCACTCGAGTCCGGCACACCTGCCCGTGACGTCGCCGCCAACCATCCCGCATACGCGGCCGCTTGGGCGGCGCTCGCCGAAAGCGCGCTCGACGCCAACGAGCCGGTCATGGCGTACGCGTACGCGCGCACCGGCTACCATCGTTCGCTCGACCAGCTCCGCCGCGCGGGTTGGAAGGGACACGGTCCGGTGCCGTGGGAGCACGCGCCAAATCGCGGTTTTCTGCGCAGCCTCAATGCGCTGGGCCGAGCCGCTGCCGCGATCGGCGAGGACGACGAGGCCAGCCGTTGCGCGCAGTTTCTGAAGGACTCGAGCCCGACGGCCGCCGAAGAATTGTCCGTTTGAGCCGACAAAGCGGGAACTCCTAAGGGCGGGGAGTGGTGAACGGCTGGTTGCGGATCGGGTAACCTCAGTTCGCAAGAGGCCCCGGTCGTGCTTGCGCACCCGGGGTCTTTCCAGTTGAGAGAGGTCTGACGCGAATGCCCGCGATCGTGCTGGTCGGCGCCCAATGGGGCGACGAGGGCAAGGGCAAGGCCACCGACCTGCTCGGCGAGCGCATCGACTATTGCGCGCGCTTCAACGGCGGCAACAACGCGGGTCACACGATTGTGGTCGGCGGCGAGAAGTACGCGGTGCATTTGCTGCCCAGCGGCATTCTGACGCCGACGGTGACGCCAGTCATCGGCAACGGCGTGGTCATAGATTTGGCGGTGCTCTTCAGCGAGATTGACATGCTGGGCCAGCGCGGCATCGACACCGGCCGGCTCGTCGTCAGCGCCAATGCGCACGTCATCGCGAGCTACCACCGCACGATCGACAAGGTCACCGAGCGATTCTTGGGCAAGGCGAAAATCGGCACCACCGGTCGTGGTATCGGGCCGGCGTACGCCGACAAGATGTCGCGTGTCGGCGTCCGCGTTCAAGACCTCTTCGACGAGAAGATCCTGCGGCAGAAAGTCGAGGGCGCGCTCGAGCAGAAGAACCACACGCTGGTCAAGATTTACAACCGTCGCGCCATCGACCCGAACGCGGTCGTCACCGAATTGCTTGAGTACGTTGACCGGCTGCGGCCGATGGTGCAAGACACCGGGCGTTTGCTGAACGCCGCTCTCGACAATGGCAAGACCGTGCTTCTCGAAGCCGGCCAAGCGACGTTGCTCGACGTCGACCACGGCACGTATCCGTTCGTCACGTCGTCCAACGCAACCGCGGGCGGCGCCTGCACCGGCTCTGGCATCGGCCCGACTCGCATCGACCGCGTGATGGCCGTCGTCAAGGCATACACCACCCGCGTCGGCAGCGGGCCTTTCCCCACAGAGCTTGAAAATCCGGACGGCGAAAAGCTTCGCGCGGTCGGCGCCGAGTTCGGCGTCACAACCGGCCGGCCAAGGCGATGCGGTTGGTATGACGCTGTTGTCGCCCGCTATGCGGCCAGGGTCAACGGGGTGACCGACTTCGTGCTCACCAAGCTCGACGTGCTTTCAGAGTTCGACACGATTCCGGTTTGCGTTGGCTACCGCTTGCCCGACGGCTCCGTCATCGAGGAGATGCCGATGACGCAGACCGACTTCCACCACGCGACGCCGGTGTATGAGGAGTTTCCAGGCTGGCGCGAGGACATCTCGAAGGCTCGCGAGTTCGACGACCTCCCGAAGAACGCCCGCCGATACGTCGAAGCGCTGCAGGAGATGTCGGGCGCGCCGTTCAGCGTCATCGGAGTAGGGCCGGCCCGCGACCAAACGCTGCAACTGCGCAGCCTCACCTGACGATGACCGGCTTCACGCGGAACGCCGAAGGCGTCGGGTCGCCACGGCTTCCCGATCCTGTCGTGCTGAGCCGCGGCAACGTCCGACTCGAACCGCTCACCCTTGAGCACGTTCAAGGTCTGCACAACGCGCTGAGCGATCCCGACGTATGGCAATGGCTGCAATATCCGCAGCCCGTCGACGAGACCGGCACCGGCGTTCTGGTGGTCAGAGCCGTCGAGCAACAAGAGCAAAACCTACGACGGCCCTTTGCCATTTGCGTCGAGGGCGCCGTCGTCGGCACCACGTCGTACTGGGACTCCGACATCTTCAGCTCGGGGATCGAGATCGGCGCGACGTTCATCGGCAAGCCGTGGTGGCGCACGCATGTCAACACCACCGCGAAGCTGTTGATGCTCGAGCACGCCTTCGAGACGTGCGGCTACGAGCGCGTCGCGCTTAAGACCGACGTCGCGAACACTCGCTCGGCGGCGGCTATCGCGAGACTGGGCGCCACTCCCGAGGGTGTGCTGCGCCACCACCTCCTCCGGCCCGACGGCACGTGGCGCGACAGCGTGATTTTCTCAATCCTTGTTGAAGAATGGCCGGCAGCGCGGGCCAAACTCGAAGAGGCATTAGCCGTGCGATCTAACGGCGGAGGCGTCGCATGAAGGTCCTGGTGGTTGGCGGCGGAGCTCGTGAGCACGCGCTTTGCCTTGCGCTATCGCTTGACCCCGCGGTCGAAGAGCTGCATTGCGCGCCAGGCAACGCAGGGATCGCGGCCATCGCGCACCTGCACCCCCTCGATGTGCGCGACCCGGCCGGCACCGCTCAACTCGCCGCGCAACTGGGTGTCGACCTGGTGGTCGTCGGACCCGAGGGTCCGCTGGTCGCCGGTGTCGCCGACGGCGTCAGAGCGGCCGGCATCGCTTGCTTTGGGCCGTCTCATGCGGCCGCCCGACTTGAGGGCAGCAAGGCGTTCGCGAAGGAGGTCATGGCGTCGGCCGACGTCCCGACCGCGGCGTCGCGGGTGTGCACCGATCAACGCCAAGTCGCCGGCGCACTCGATGAGTTCGGCGCACCGTATGTCGTCAAGGACGACGGGTTGGCCGCAGGCAAAGGTGTTCTGGTCACCACCGATCGAGACGCTGCGCTAGCGCACGCCGCCCACTGCGAGCGGGTCGTCGTCGAGGAGTTTCTTGACGGACCCGAAGTCTCACTCTTTGCAGTCACCGACGGCGTCACCGTCGTCCCCTTGATACCCGCGCAGGATTTCAAGCGCGTCGGCGATGACGACGCCGGGCCCAACACCGGCGGCATGGGCGCGTACGCGCCGCTGCCCTGGGCGCCGTCCGGTTTGGTTGATGAGGTGACCAAAACGGTGCTGCAGCCGACGATCGACGAGATGCGACGGCGCGGCACGCCGTTTGCCGGCCTGCTCTACGCCGGACTCGCGCTCACCAGCAAGGGAATCCGCGTCGTCGAATTCAACGCCCGATTCGGCGACCCCGAGACCCAAGTGGTGCTCGCGCTGCTGGACAGCCCGCTCGCTGGTCTGCTGCACGCCGCCGCCATCGGCACCCTGCGAGAGCACCCGCCGTTGCGCTGGCGGGACGGGTTCGCGGTCACCGTGGTCGTCGCCGCCGCCGGCTACCCGGAGCAGCCCAGAACTGGCGACCCGATCGCCGGCCTCGGAGACGTGCCAGCGCCGGCTTATGTGCTGCATGCGGGCACGGCAGCTCACGACGGTGAGGTCGTCTCGGCTGGGGGCCGAGTGCTGTCGATTACCGCGGCCGGGCCCAGCCTCGAAGCAGCCCGCGACGCCGCCTACGCGGGGGTCACCGAGATCCAGCTGGACGGCGCGCACAGCCGCACCGACATCGCGCTGCGGGCCATCCGTGGCGAAATCGTGGTGCCGATCTAGCCTGCCGATGCAACCTGGTACCACCGTCGCACCCTGATAACGGGTGAACGAACGGAGGGACCTGTGTGAACGCCGAAGACGAGGCGGATTTCCGGAGTTTCGCCGCGTCACGCATGCGCGACCTTCGTCGGACGGCCTACCTGCTGTGCGGCGATTGGCACCATGCGGACGACGTGACGCAGACCGTCCTGACCAAGCTCTACACCAACTGGAACAAGGTCCAAGAGCGAGGGCGGGTCGACTCCTACGTCCGGACCATGCTCGTGCGAGCCACGTTCGAGCGCAGGCGCAGGTTCTGGTGGCGGCGCGAGCTCGGCTCGGCCCAGCCGCCCGAAACCCCAGCCGAGGTCGATAACCACGTCGAGGATCGCCTCGTTTTGCTTGAAGCATTGGGAAAGATGCCGCCACGGCAGCGCGCGGTCCTGGTCTTGCGGTTTTGGGAAGACCTCGATGTCGCGGAAACCGCGGCCACGCTCGGCTGTAGCGAAGGCACGGTGAAATCGCAGACCGCGCGAGGGCTGACGAACCTCCGCGCGCTGCTTACCGACTCACATTTGATGGAAGGACGGTCGTCGTGAAGGACGAGGACTTTGCCCGCAATGCGTTCAGGCACGCGATGGAGTCGAGTTTCGCCGGCGAGCCAACGGGTTTGCCAAGCCTCGACGACATCGCGGCTCGCGCGCGCCGGGGCAACCGCACGAGGCAAGGGGTCTACGCCGCTAGCGCTGTTGCACTCGCGGGTGTGGTGACCGCCGGCGTCGTCGCCGGGCCGAGCGCCCTCGGCTTGGGTTCCGGCTCGCCTGATTCATCCACCGCCGGCCAGGCGGGCGACACCACGCCCGCCGGTACCGGCACACCGCCCGACAAGGCAAAGGTGGCGACCGCATGCCCTACGCCGCCCCAGATCGACTGGGCGGCCATCATCAGCCAGCAGGTGGCCGGCATCAGGGTGACCCCCGTCTCCAAGGGCAGCGCGCCTGATCAGAACAACTGCTACCTGATGCCCGATGGCTCGATGAACATCGAGGTGCTGTACGACACCGGCAACCCGACTGGCCTCATTCAGATCGACGTGAACACCGGCGGCTCGAAGAACACCCGCGGTTCGGCGTCCGCGTCGAAGACCCCGAACGCCAGTAAGGAAGCCAGCTTGCGTGCGCTCAAACTGACGTTGGCGAGCGAGCAGGCGACCGCGAAATCATCGGACGACACCGCGGCGCAAAAGCAGGCGCTGAAGTCGCAGCTGGCCACCGAGAAGCCAACCGGCGCGGCGACCAACAGCCCCGCGAACACCGCGGTGAAGACTCCCGAGCCGACCCCGACCTGCACCGGCGCCAAAGAGACGCAGGTCATCTGCACCGTCGACGTCGGCAAGGGCGGGTATGTCGGGATGTCGGCGACCCTCACCCGCACGACACCGACGCCGCTGTTCGTCGAGATCGTCGGCAGCACCAGCGCGCCAGCGACTCCAGGTCAGCGGGCGCCGCTGACCTCAGCGCAGCTGTCGGCGATCGCCCAGGCGGTGGCGGCCCACTTCTAGGCCACGCCCCCCCGGAGTGGGCAGTCTGGGCGGGTTCCGCGTTCAACAGGCGACCGAAACTGCCCGCTCGACGGCGCGGCCGGACCGGCCAGCCTCCGTAAGCGACAATGGACGACGTGATCCCCGACGTCCTCGCCACCCGTTACGCCTCTCCCGAGCTCGCCGAGCTCTGGTCGCCGCGCGCCAAGGTCGTCCTCGAGCGCCGGCTTTGGGTGGCGGTGCTGAAAGCGCAGCGCGAGCTAGGTGTCGAGGTGCCGGACGGTGTCATCGACGATTACGAGCGAGTGATCGAAGACGTCGACCTGGCGTCCATTCGCGAGCGCGAGCGGGTCACCCG
>JAICYF010000038.1 GCA_025934355.1 Acidothermaceae bacterium | reverse complement strand
CGCGGGTGCGGCCCATGGCGTTGCCCGCGCGCGAACGGGTGCCGCGTGCGGGCGCTGGAGCAGGATCGGCCACGCGCGGCAGTGTATGCCGCCAAGCTGGGGATCCGTCAGGCCGCGACAACGACTTGCTCGCCGCTCACCCGGCGACGGCGACGACGACTTGCTCGCCGCTTACGCGGCGACGGCGACTTTGCTCGCCGCTTACGCGGCGACGACGACTTTGCTCGCCGCTTACGCGGCGACGACGACGTCGTGCTCGCGGCCAGCGGCCGCCAGGCCCGCCTGGCGATCGGCGAGCGACTCGAGGGTAGGAGCTACCGCGGCGTTCTCGAGCTCAAGCAGCTCAAGCTCGACGCTCACTTCGCGAAGCACGGTCGACAGATTGACGCCGAGTGCGTCGCAGATCGAGGCGAGCAACTCCGACGACGCTTCTTTTTGCCCCCGCTCGACCTCTGAGAGGTAGCCAAGCGAGACACGGGCGCCAGCCGACACGTCGCGCAAGGTGCGGTGTTGACGCAACCGCTGACGGCGCAACGCATCGCCGAGCAGCCTCCGCAACAGCATCAACGCGTCCTCCTCGCATGCGGTCGGTCAAGCCTTGGGTGCTTTCGAACCACCGTACTCCCACTCATCGGCATGCCAGCCGCCCAACTCGAACGATCCGGGCAACGGATCTCTCGTGTGTGTTGTAACTGTGTAAGCACACCGGCCTGTTCCCATCGGCGCAACCGGATTTCTGACCGGGTGACCGAGATTACTTGGGTTGATCAAATCCGCCGAGCAAGCGACGCAGCATGTCGAGCGCCGTCGTCACGCTCGCCTGCCGGATCCGCTGGCGATTGCCGCGAAGGAGCAGTTCGCGGACGACGCGGCCGCCGTGCGCTTGCCCCACGTCGTCCGGACCGACGATCGCGACAAACACCGTGCCAACCGGCTTGCCGTCTTGCTCGGTCGGCCCGGCGACTCCGGTCGTGGCGATGCCGTAGGTCGCGCCGAACGCGTCGCGGCAGCCGGTGGCCATCGCGAGCGCGACGTCGGCGTCGACCGGGCCGCGCTCGGCGAGCAACCGCGACGGCACGCCGAGCAAAGACGCCTTCGCGTCGGTGGCGTACGCGACCACACCGCCGCGGTAGGTCGCCGACGATCCCGAAATGGTGGTGAGCGCGGCGCCGAGCAGGCCACCGGTGAGCGACTCCGCGGTCGCGACCGTCACGCCGGCGCGCAGCAACGCGGACTGCACGACCGACTCCAGGGTCTCGTCGTCGACTCCGTACACGACGTCGCCGAGCGCGGCCCGCACCCGAACGTCGACCGCATCGATCAACGCGCGCGCGTCGTCCGGGCTAGCCGCCTTGGCGGTGATGCGCACCAGCGTTTGTCCTTGCGAGGCGAGATAGGCAAGCGTGGGGTTGCCGACTGTGTCGAGTTCGGCGTCGATGTCGGCCAGCCGCTGGGCCACCTCGGACTCCCAGATGCCGACGGTGTGCAGCTGCCGCGACAACAACACCGACCCGCGGCCGGCCCGCCCGGCCAACTCCTCGCGCACCCATTCGGTGAAGATCTCTCGCATCTCGGCGGGGACCCCGGGAAGCGCGTAGATGACGACGTCGCCGTGCGCGACCCGCAAACCCGGCGCGGTGCCCGCGGAGTTCGGCAGCGCCACGGCACCCCGCGGCAGGTCGGCCATGCGCAGGTTGTTGCGGGCGAAATCCGGCCGGCCGGCCGCTTCGTAGCGGGCAATCAGCGCCGCCTGCAAACCCGGATCGCGGTCGAGCGGCGCGCCGGTCAGCCGGGCGATCGCTTCTCGGGTGAGGTCGTCCTGGGTCGGGCCGAGCCCGCCGGTGACGATGACGACCTCGGAACGCGCGCTCGCGTGGGCCAGGATGCCGGCGATGCGTTCGACGTTGTCGCCGACGACGGTGGTCTGCTCCACGTCGACACCGATCGCGGCCAACTCATGCCCGAGCCACGCCGCGTTGCCGTTGACGACGTCGCCGAGCAGCAGCTCGGTGCCGACCGCGACGATCTCCGCCCTCATCTGGTGTTGGTGCGACGACGCAACTTCACCGCGCGGGCGACGTAGTCGAGGCCGGTGGCCAGCGTCACGATCAGCGCGACGCCCATCAGCCACCACCGGACGCTCCCCCAAAAAGCGTTGATCGGCAGCAAATACAGCCCGATCGCGACCGCTTGGACGACCGTTTTCACCTTGCCACCGCGGCTCGCCGCGATGACGCCGCGCCGGATCACCCAAAACCGCAGCATGGTGACGCCGATCTCGCGGGCCAGGATCACCACGGTGACCCACCAGGCGAGGTCGCCGATGGCCGACAGGGCGATCAGCGCGGCGCCGGTCAACGCCTTGTCGGCGATCGGATCGGCGATTTTGCCGAAGTCGGTGATGATGGCACGCCGCCGCGCGATCTCGCCGTCGACCCGGTCGGTGAGAGACGCCACGACGAACACCGCGGTGGCGGTCAGCCGAAGGTTCGGATGCTCGTTGCCCGCCGCGGCGAGCAGCGCGGCGAACAGCGGCACCATCAGCAAGCGCGCGACAGTGAGCCCGTTCGCCAGGTTCGCCACGCCGACGTGGGGTTGCGCCGGCCGCGACGGCGCGGCGTCGATCGAGGTGCTCTCCAAGCCGGGCGACGGCCCGCTCACAGCGGCACCCCGACCAGGTCGACGCCGTCGGCGGCGGTAATCAACGCCCGCGCGAACGTGCCGCGCGCCGCTTTGCAGGTGGGCAGCAGGGTGACGCCGTCGACCTCCGGCGCCTGATGGTCGGCCCGGCCCTCGCCGAGCCGGTCGATGAGGACGACGACCTCCTCCCCGACCCGCTCCTCGGCGCGTTGCGCGACCAGGTCGTCGACGAGGGCGCTGACCTTGTCGGCGCGCTCGCGCACGTCGTCCGGATCGAGCTTGTCAGGCAGATTCGCGGCCCCCGTGCCGTCCTCGTCGGAGTAACCGAACACGCCGATGACGTCGAGCCGCGCCCGCTGCAGGAACTCCTCGAGCTCGGCCAGCTCGTCATGGGTCTCGCCCGGGAAGCCGACGATGAAATTCGACCGCACGCCAGCCTGCGGCACCCGGGCCCGAATCGAGTCGAGCAATCCGAGGAACGACTCGGCGTCGCCGAAGCGGCGCATGCGACGCAACACCGACCCGCTCGCGTGCTGAAATGACAAATCAAAATACGGGACGACGCCGGGCGTGTCGGTCAGCGCGTCGATCAGCGACGCCCGCAGCTCGGCCGGCTGCAGATAGGTGAGGCGAACCCGCTCCACGCCGTCGACGGCCGCGAGTTTCGGCAGCAGCCGCTCCAACGCCCGGACGTCGCCGAGATCTTTGCCGTACGACGTGGAGTTCTCGCTGACCAACACCAGCTCTCGCACGCCGTGCTCGGCGAGCCAGCCCGCCTCAGCGAGCACCTCGACGGCCGGCCGCGAGACGAACGCGCCGCGGAACGAGGGGATCGCACAAAACGAGCAGCGCCGGTCGCAGCCTGACGCGAGTTTCAGTGGCGCCGCAGGCGCGTTGTCAAGGCGGCGGCGCAGCACGGTCGGGCCACCGGCGTGACCTGGGATGCCGACGTCGACACTCGCGGCCGGGCGCGACACCGGGGTGATCGGCAGCAGCGTGCGGCGGTCGTGCGGCGTGTGCGGGGTGAGGGGACGGCCGGCCAGCACGTCGTCAAGCCGCTCGTCGATCTGCGCGTAGTCATCGAATGACAGGACGACGGCCTCCGGCAGCGCCTCGGCGAGCTCGCGGCCGTACCGCTGGGCAAGGCAGCCGACCGCGACGACCTTGCCGGACGGTGATGCGTCGGACGCCGCCAGCAGCGCGTCGATGGAGTCCTTCTTCGCCGCCTCGACGAACCCGCAGGTGTTGACGACGGTGACGTCGGCGAGGTCGGAGTCGGTGAGTTCCCAGCCCGCGCCGGCGATCCGGGCGGCCAGCTCCTCGGAGTCGACGTCGTTGCGCGCGCAGCCCAGCGTCACAAGGTGCACGGAAGGGCGGCCAGTCACCCCCCGAGCGTACCGGGCGGCACGCTCGCGTCGTCCGATCTCGATTTGGCGCTGGGAATCGGTTAGCCCTGCGCCTGCGTGGGATCGCCGGGACCGAAGCTCATGTCGACGACGTTTGACTTGGACGACGGGGTGCCGATGTCGACGTTGTTGACCACCAAGTGGGTGGCCGGGGCGTTGCCCAGCCGCAACGACACCTTGTGCGCGTCGTCGAAGGTCTTGCTGTCGCCGGGGTTGAGCACACCTTGGAAGATGACCGAGCCGTTCGAGGCTGACGCGAGCACCCAACATTTGGCCGTGGTGACGCTGAGCACGACGTGAACGCCCGCCTCCGCGACGGCGCTCGACGGCGGCGTCACCGCCTGGGTGGGCGCGGGCTCGGTCGGTGAGACGGTCGACTGGGTTGGCGTCGGTGAGCTGGACGGCGTGGTCGGCGCCGTGCTGCCGCCCTGCGCGACCGGGGAGTTGCCGTTGCCGCCGCCGTGGCCGAGCAACTGCACACCAGCGACGACGATGACCACAATCAGCACCATGGCCGCCGCTGCGGCGCCCCAGTTAGGCGCGCGCCGCTCGGTGCGCCGGGTGATGGCCCGGCCGGTAGCCTCGGTTTCGAAGACCTGGGTGGCGACCGGGACATCTTCGGGATCGACGTGGGTCGCGTCGTACTCCGCGACGAGCGCGGCACCGTCTGCGCCGACCAGGTTGGCCAGTGTACGGAGATGCGCGCGGGCGTAGAAATCGCCGCCACATAAGGAAAAATCGTCGTTCTCGATGGCACGGATCACGGTTGCGCGCAACCGTGTCTTGGCGCTCATATCGTCAATCGACAGACCTGCGTCACGGCGCGCGGCGGCAAGGGTCTGCCCGATGGACACGACGCCCTCCCCTCGAGGCCGGGATTTCGTCAGTACTTGCGGCACATTTCGGCGAACAATGAAGTTCGACTGAGTCTATGACCTTATCTCGGTGTCGACAAAGTGACGACGATCTTGAGCTAGCGATCATTCGCCGCGCAGTCACCCTTACGCGCGGCCTAATCGCCGCGCAGTGTGCTCAAAATCTCCGCAAGCTCATCCGGTTTCACCAGCACGTCACGCGCCTTCGAACCCTCACTCGGTCCGACGATGCCCCGACTCTCCATCAGGTCCATCAACCGCCCCGCCTTGGCGAAGCCGACGCGCAGCTTGCGTTGCAACATCGACGTCGAGCCAAACTGCGTGGAGACCACGAGCTCGACCGCCTGGCAAAGCAGGTCGAGGTCGTCTCCGATGTCAGGGTCGATCTCGCCTCTAGCCGCCGCGGCGCCAGCGGTGACGTCGTCGCGATAGGTGGGTTGGAGCTGCTCCTTGCAGTGCTTGACCACGGCGTCGATCTCCGCCTCGGAGACAAACGCGCCCTGCAGTCGGATCGGCTTGCTCGCGCCCATCGGCAGGAACAACGCGTCGCCGAGGCCGACCAGCTTCTCCGCGCCGGCCTGGTCGAGGATCACCCGGCTGTCGGCCAGGCTGGAGGTCGCGAACGCTAGCCGCGAGGGCACGTTCGCCTTGATCAGACCCGTGACGACGTCAACGCTCGGCCGCTGGGTGGCCAGCACCAGGTGGATTCCGGCCGCGCGCGCGAGTTGGGTGATGCGCACGATGGAGTCTTCGACGTCGCGCGGCGCGACCATCATCAGGTCGGCCAGCTCGTCGACGATCACCAGCA
The DNA here is from genome assembly GCA_025934355.1 of Acidothermaceae bacterium. GTDB lineage: Bacteria > Actinomycetota > Actinomycetes > Acidothermales > Acidothermaceae > JAICLV01. The sequence continues at coordinate 15,737 of JAICYF010000038.1, read as the reverse complement.
GGTAGGGGTAGGGCTGGTAGACCCGCTCGCTGCCGGGCGGGGCGGTGAGCAAGCCGTCGCGCACCGCCTTGTTGAAGTCGTCGATGTGCCGGAAACCGGAGGCCGCGAGGTCGTCATAGCGCATGTCCATCTCGCGCACGACCCACTGCAGCGCCTCGGCCGCCTTCTTCGGGCTGGTGATGATGGGCGTGACCAGGTGCGGAATGCCCTCGTAGCTCGTCAGCTCGACCCGCTTCGGGTCGACGAGCACCATCCGCACCTCGTCGGGTGTCGATCTACTAAGCACCGACGTGACGATGGTGTTGATGCAGGTCGACTTGCCGGAGCCGGTCGCACCGGCCACCAGGATGTGCGGCATCTTCGCCAGGTTCGCGCAGATGAAGCGCCCCTCGACGTCCTTGCCAAGCGCAACCACCATCGGGTGGTGGTCGCCCCGGGCCACCGCTGATCGGAGCACGTCACCGAGGCTCACCACATCGCGGTCGCTGTTCGGGATCTCGATACCGATCGCCGACTTGCCCGGGATCGGCGACAAGATACGCACGTCGGCGCTCGCCACGGCGTAGGCAATGTTCTTGCTCAGTGCGGTGATGCGCTCGACCTTCACCGCCGGGCCGAGTTCGACCTCGTAACGGGTGACCGTCGGGCCGCGGGTGAAGCCGGTGACGGTCGCGTCGATCTCGAACTGGTCGAGCACGGTGGTGAGCGCCTCGACGACGGCGTCGTTTGCCTTCGTCCGCGCCTTCGCCTGCGAGCCCTCGCGCAGCATCGTCGGCGGCGGCAGGTGGTAGGTGATGTCGCCAGAGAGCAGCAACTGCTCAGCGCGCCTCGGCAGCGGTTCAGGCTCTTTCATTTTCTTGGACGACGCAGGGCCCGCGTCAGGCTTGGAGTCGTCGTCAAGCACGCCGGCCGGCGGGTCGGCGGAATCGGCGGGGGCGACGGCGATCAGCGGGGTGTCATAGGGCCGGTCGCTCTCGTCGTCCGACTTATCGGTGAACGCGCCGACTCGGCGCCGGCGACTCCCCTTGCGGAGTGCGGCGGGCGGCTCGGCGCTCAAGTCGATGAGCAACTCGTCGTCGCCTTCGCTCTGCGGTTGACGGCGCAGCAGCCTGTCGCGCAGCTCGCCCAGCCGGCGCGGAATCGCGTTGACCGGTGTCGCGGTGATGACGAGCACGCCGAACAGCGCAAGCAACACGAGCAGCGGGATGGCGAGCGCGGTGCGCACGCCCGAGACCAGCGGGGAGGCGACCATGAAGCCGACGATGCCGCCCGCGTGCCGCATCGCCTGCGCGCCCGCTTGCGGGTTAGGGGTGCCGTGCGCGATGTGAATGAGGCCGAGGACGCCGAGGCTCAGGGCGGTCCAGCCGATGACCACCCGGCCACCTGTGTTGACTCGCTCGGGATGGCGCAGCACGCGCACGGCGAGCGCGGCGAGCAGGATCGGCACGACGAAGGCCGCCGCGCCGAAGAGCCCGCGGACGACGGCCACGATGGCCGGGCCGAGCGGCTTGGGCAACTGCCACCACACGCCGCCCGCCACCAGGATGGCGAGGGCTAGGAAGGTGAAGCCAGCGCCGTCGCGGCGATGCGCCGGGTCGAGGTCGCGGACGCGGGTGCCCGCGGCACGAAAGGCGGCGCCGATCAGATGGGCGAAGCCCATCCAGATGCCGCGCAGTAGCCGGCCAATCCCCCGTGCGAGGCTGGCGCCGAGGCCACCAGGGCCACCTCCACCGCGGCGACGAGGCCCGCGTCCCCGCGCTGGCGCGGGGCGTCGTCCGGCTGGCTTCGACCGGGTCGCCGGACGCGGACTGCTGCGGGGGCGGGCAGGGGCACGGGTCGCCATGATCCCTCAGGCTACCCAGATCGTCCCAAGAGTCCCAGCAGTAACACGCGCCCACGCTGGGCTGATCAACCCGGAGGCGGCGTCAGACCTCGACGACGAGCGGGATGATCATCGGCCGGCGGCGGTAGGTCTCGTTGACCCAGCGACCGACGACCCGCCGCACCACTTGCTGCAGCTGGAAGGTGTCGGTCATGCCGTCGGCGACCGCGGCCTCGATGGCATCTTGAATGCGTGGGACGACGTCGACAAGCGCGGCGTCGTCGATGCCCGAGCCGCGGGCGTGAATTTCGGGGCCGGCGCTGACCTTGCCGGTCGCGGAATCCATTACGACGACCACCGAGACGAAGCCTTCCTCCCCAAGAATCCGCCGGTCTTTCAGGGACGTTTCGGTGACCTCGCCGACCGACAAGCCGTCGACGTAGACATAGCCGCTGCGCACAGCGCCGACGATCGACGCCCGGCCGTCGAGCAGGTCGACGACCACGCCGTCCTCTGCGATGACGATGCGGTCGTCGGCGACGCCCGACAGTCTCGCAATCGCCGCGTGCGCCTGCAGGTGCCGCCATTCGCCGTGGATCGGCAAAAAGTTGCTCGGCTTCGTCAGATTGAGCACGTACAAGAGCTCCCCGGACGACGCGTGGCCCGACGTGTGCACAAGCGCGTTGCCTTTATGGACGACGGTGGCGCCCCAGTGCGCCAGCCCGTTGACGACGCGGAACACCGCGGTCTCGTTGCCGGGAATCAGCGAGCTGGCGAGCACCACGGTGTCGCCCTTTTCAATGCGCACCGGGTGGTCGCCGTTCGCCATGCGCGACAACGCCGACAACGGCTCGCCCTGCGAACCGGTCGAGATGAGCACCACGTCTTCGGGCGGTAACGCGTCGATCTCGCGAGCGTCGACCAACATGTCGGCGGGCACCCGGAGGAACCCAAGGTCGCGGGCGACGCCCATGTTGCGAACCATCGAACGACCGACGAAGCCGACCTTGCGACGGTACTGCTCGGCGGCGTCGAGCACCTGCTGCACGCGATGGACGTGGCTGGCGAAACAGGCGACGATCACCCGCCGTTGGGCCTTCTCGAAAATCCCGCGCAATACCGGCGCGATCTCCCGCTCAGAGGTGACAAACCCCGGCACTTCGGCGTTGGTGGAGTCGCTCATCAGCAGGTCGATGCCCTCGGCGCCGAGCCGCGCGAAGCCGCCAAGATCGGTCAGCCGGCCGTCGAGCGGAAGCTGGTCCATCTTGAAGTCGCCGGTGTGCAGCACCACACCGGCGGGCGTGCGGATGGCGACCGCGAGCGCGTCGGGGATCGAGTGGTTGACCGCCAGGAACTCGCAGTCGAACGGGCCGAGCCGTTCGCGCTGGCCTTCTTTCACGGCGAGGCTGTAGGGCTTGATGCGGTGCTCGGCGAGCTTTGACTCGACGAACGCCAGGGTCAGCGTGGATCCGACCAACGGGATGTCCGGGCGTTCGCGCAGCAGATATGGCACCGCGCCGATGTGGTCTTCGTGCCCGTGCGTCAGCACCAGCGCCTCAATGGCGTCGAGCCGGTCTCGGATGTAGTCGAAGTCAGGCAGGATCAAGTCGATGCCCGGCTGGTCGGGGTCGGGGAAAAGCACGCCGCAGTCGACGACGAGCAGCCGACCGCCGAACTCGAAGACGGTCATGTTGCGACCAACCTCGCCGAGACCGCCGAGCGCGACGATGCGCAGACCGTCGACGGGCAGCGCGGGTGGTTCGCCGAGCTCGAAGTGCGGGTGACTCACGGGGAAACGAACCCGGTGAAGCCGGCGTCGGCGAGGTCGGCGCGCAACTGCTCGACCTGCTCCGCGGTGGCGTCAACGAGCGGGGGCCGCACCGGACCGCCGGGCAAACCGGCGAGCTTCAGCGCCGCCTTCGTCAAGATGACGCCCTGCGTGCGGAAGAAGCCGGTGAACACCGGGAGGAGCTGGCGGTGCAGCGAAAGCGCGCCCGCGACGTCGCCACTGACGTACGCCTGAACCATCCGGGCGGTCAGTTCGCCGAACAGGTGCGTCGGGACGCCGACCACACCAACCGCGCCGACCGACAGCAACGGAAGGGTCACCTTGTCGTCGCCGGAGTAGAACGCCAGATTGGTACGGTTCATCACCCACGAGCTGGCCTCGAGATCGCCCTTCGCGTCTTTGACCGCGACGATGCGGCCGTGCTCGGCCAAGCGGACCAAGGTCTCGGTCTCGATTGCCGCGCCGGTGCGACCAGGGATGTCGTACAGCATGTTGGGCAGCCCGGTCGCCTCGGCGACGTGGATGAAGTGGTTGAGCAACCCGGACTGCGGCGGCTTCGAGTAATACGGCGTCACCACGAGCAGGCCGTGCGCGCCCGCCTTCTCGGCGGCGTGGGCGAGCTCGATGGTGTGCCGGGTGTCGTTCGTGCCGACGCCGGCGATGATCTTCGCGCGGTCGCCGACCGCCTCAATCACCGCTCGAAGCAGCTGATCCTTCTCGTCGTCGGTCGTGGTCGGCGACTCACCGGTAGTGCCGCTGATGACGAGGCCGTCGTTGCCGTGGTCGACCAAGTGCGTCGCCAGCCGTTGGGCGCCGTCGAGGTCGAGCCCGCCGTCTGGACGGAAGGGCGTGACCATCGCGGTGAGCACCCGGCCAAAAGGGGTTTCCGCGTTCGTTGCTTCCGACATGGCAGCAACGGTACCGGTAGCTATTCGGCGTCCGATCGAATTACCCCGTCGACCCGCCCGGACAGGACCGCGCACTGTGGCATAAAGGGACCCTGCCGGTCAGTAGTCGGGGGTCCACGACCAGCAGGGTCAACTCCACTATCGCACGAAACCGCGTTGAGTTGATGAGAATCTGTGAGGAACTGGCGGCCCTCAGGGGCTCACCCGACCGTGGTCGTTGAAGGCGGCGTGGGTGAGCGGCATCAGCTTCGCCCACTCGGCTTCCATCTTTTCTGCGACCATCTCAATCTCGCGTTGAGGGAAGCTTGGGAACCTGCTGTCGTCGCGTTTGGTGCGCAGCGACAAGAAGCCCATCAACGCTCGCGCGTTGCAGGTGACGTACATCGAGGAGTAGGTCGCGACCGGAAGCACGCCGCGCGCGACCTCGCGGGCGACGCCGGCGTCAAGCATCTCCAGGTAGGCGGCGTAGGCCTGCTCGCACGCCCGCCTCGTCGCCTCGTCGGCGATCTTGTGTTGCTCGGGGGTGCCGTCGACGAAGACGTAGCGACCTGGCTTGCCCTCTTGCACGAGCTTGCGCTCGGGGCCGGGAACGTAGAAGACGGGTTGCAGCTTGCGGTAGCGGCCGCTTTCTTCGTTGTAGCTGAAGACCCGGTGACGCATGAACTCGCGGAAAACGAAGATGGGCGCCGAGACGAAGAACGTCATCGAATTATGTTCAAACGGCGTGCCGTGGCGATCTCGCATCAGGTAGTTGATAAGGCCTTTCGAGCGCGTGGCATCGGCGTCGACGTCGTCGAGGCTTTGCTCGCCCTTGGTGGAGACGCGGGCGGCGAACAACACGTCGGCGTCGCTCGCCGACGCCTTCACCATCTCGACCGTGACGTCGCTGCGGAAGCGCGCGATCGGATCTTCGCGTTCGCTCGATTCGGGGGCCTCGGACATAACCGTCACCTTAGTGAGCGCCTGCCGCGTCGTCGGCAAGCGACTCGGCTGATCCGAGATCGATCACCTCGGTTTCGGTGACCAAACAGAACTCGTTGCCTTCCGGGTCTCGCCACACCTGCCACGGACTTGACCCGGTTGAGTGCAACGGGCTCGCCGGCGCGGCGCCCAGCGCCGCCGCGCGGTGGCCGGCCGCGACCACGCCGCCATCGGCGCCGCTGACCGCAATGTCGATGTGCAGCCGGTTTTTCACGACTTTGCGTTCGGGGACCAGTTGAAATGACAACACCGGCCCGCCGCCGCCCAGGGGTGATAGGTCAACCCAGTCGGCGCCGCGATGGGTAACGGCGAGATCGAGCAGGGCGGCCCAAAACGCAGCCGCCTTGTCAAGGTCGTTGACGTCGAATACCAGGTGCGCTGCCCGCATCGGCGGGGTCACGCCGCGCACCCTGTGGTGGTGTACGCGGCGGCCCGGCGGCAGTACACGCCGGTGTCGGCCGGCGTCAGAGGCGCGAGTTGCGCGAGTTGCGCTTGGCGCGCTTGGCGCGCTTGGCGCGCTTTCCGCGCTTGATCGGCTTCGAAAGCCCGCGCCGCCCGCCTGGCCTCCCGGCCCCGTCGCCTGCCGGCCGCTTCATTGATCAGCTCACGGTGGTGCTGGGATGCCATCTGGTTGGCGAGGATGTAGCTGTTCATCATCGGCTCCCGCTCGGCGCGCTCAACTTGATTGACCCGTCAGTTCTACGGTCGAGGTCTGACAGTTTTGGCTCGGCCGACGAGCCTGCGAGGATGATCAAGTGGCGACCATCGAGCACCCGCGCGCGGACGGCACGGTCCGACTCGCGCGGATCTCCGACGCCGCATCGATCGCGCGCGTGCAGGCTGCCGCGCTGTCGATCAGCTACCGCGATCTGTTGCCGTCGCGGGCGATGGCCCGCTTCGACGAGGAGGCCGCCCGGGTTGCGTGGACCACCGCGATCTCGGCCCCTCCGACGCCAAAACACCGGGTCTTCGTCGCGCTAGCAAAGTCGGACGTCGTCGGATTCGCGGCCACCGCGCCCGGCGACGACGACGACCTGGATCCCGAGGCCGACGCCGAACTGCTCATCATGCACATCCACCCGGAGTCGTTGCGCGAAGGCCACGGCAGTCGGTTGATGCACGCGATCGCCGCGCACGCCCACGACGACGGATTCGCCCGTCTCGTCATGTGGGTGTTCGCCGCCGACGACGCGCTTCGCGGCTTCCTGCACGCGGCCGGTTGGGGGCCTGACGGTTCGACCCGCGACCTCGACACCGGTGAGTTGGCGCATCAGGTCAGAATGCACACGTCGATCGCCGACATTGACGTCGATCCGGGCGGCGGCCTCATCGCCTGATCACCCTCCTTGCCGCCGAGTGAAGGGTTTGGGTCGCGAAATTCGCTGGATTTGCAGCGCAAATCCTTCAGTCGACGCTTGGGCGCCGGGGCTAGCGGCCAAGGTCGCGCAACACGCGCAGGGCCGCATTGTGACCGGCGGCGCCGATGACCGAGCCGGCCGGATGGCTGCCAGCACCGGCCGCGTAGATCCCAGGAATGCCTGTGGCATAAGGCATCCGATCGGCAAAGGCGATCGAGTTGTCCACGTGGTGGATGTGTCCGCGAGTGATGCCGAAATGGCGCTCGATGTCGGGCGGGGCGAGGGCGAAGGTGTCAACGACCAGATCGGAGGTGCCGGGCGCGAACCGGTCGCAGATCGACAGCAGATGCTCCACGTAACGATCGCGCTCGGCGTCCCAGCTCGAGCCGGCGATGTCATACGGCGCCCACTGCACGAACAACGCCGATGAGTGATTGCCCGCGGCGTCCTGCAGCGAGGGGTCGATCGGCGTGTGGATGTACCACTCGATCGTCGGAAAGTCGGCGAGTCGGCCAGCTTTGACGTCAGCGTACGCAGTCTTGAGTGAGCCGAGAACGTTCTCTTCGGGCAGGAGGTGGATCGTCGCGCCGTGCTGCCCAACACGTTCGGGCAGGCAACTGAACGTCGGCAGGTCACGCAACGCGAGGTTGACTTTCATCGTGGTGCCAACGTGTTTCCAACCGTCGAGCTTTTCGTTAACGGACGACGGAAGTCGAGAGACGCCGACCATTTCCCTTAATCGGAAAGGATCCGTCGCCAGAACAACAACACCCGCGCCGATCGTGTCGCCCGTAGCGAGGGTGACTCCGCTTGCGGCGTCGTCCGAGAATTCGACTGCGGCAACGGGTCGGCCGGTGACGATGGTCGCGCCACTGGCACGAGCTGCGTCGGCGATCATCGACGTGACGGTGCCCATGCCGCCACGCACCACCATCCACGTGCCATCAGCGCCAGGCAATCTGCACATGTTGTGAACAAGGAAATTGTGGCCTGAACCAGGGGTGTCCCAGGTGGCGTCGAGGCCAGAAAGCCCGTCGGTGACGGCATACATCGCCTTGACGAGATCGCTCGTGAAGTCGAACCGCTCGAGGTACTCCCCCACGCTGCCGCGGCACAGATTGACGAAGATTTCCCTTAGCTGCGGGCGAATGTAGCGCTCAGCGGTCTCCTCCAACGAGAGCGGCTCGGTGAGCCAGGCAGGCGCCAGGTCATCGCGCAGCATCGAGAGTTCCGCTTGCAACGCCTCGTCGGCGTTCCAGTCGGACGACGAGAAGAACTGCTCGTACTGCGCCCGGGTACTTTCCCGATCCGAGCCGAAAAGCAAGTAGCGATCGGACGTCGTGGGCAGGAAGTAGTGCGGATCGCGGCGCAGCGTCGGGAATTGGAGACCGAGGCGTTGCGGTAACTCGGGCGGCATCAGCCCGAGCAAATAGGCGCCCGTCGATTGGCGCAACTGCGGCGCGTTGGGAAACGGCTGCTCCGTCTTCGCCGCGCCGCCGACGGTTTCGGCCGCCTCGAGAACGACGACGCGAAGCCCGGCGCGGGCGAGAAATGTCGCGGCGACCAAGCCGTTGTGGCCAGCCCCGACGACCACGACGTCGGCGCGGCGCGGCATCGTCTCGTCGTCCATGCCGACGACGTTACGGCGAAGGAGAGGCCGACGTCGCGCGCGGGTCGACGAGGGCGTTCAACGCCTCACTCGGAGTCGCCTCGATGTGCCCGTTGGCGACCCAAGGGCAGCCGGTGTAGAAGTACGCGATGTCGACGTCGGCCCGGCCGGGGTAACTGAAGGCCAGCACGGCGAGCGACTCATCGTCCATAGGGCACGACGTCGTCGTGTCATCGAGATGACTGAGTTGGCTCGAGCTCACCGCGGTCGCGAACCGAGTGGCGTCAGACGCCGACAGGGTGACCGAACGGGTGAGGGCAAAAGCCTTGCCGTTCATGCCGTTGTAGTGGCAGACCAATCCCGCGGTCGGCGATCCGCTCGGCAACAGCGCGGTGTCCAGATCCGCACCATCGTTGCTGACACCGGCCGAACCTTTGTCGGTGCTGGGGCAACCGCCCGCAACAGTGACCCGCATCCGCGGGCCCGAAGCGTTGTCGCGGAACGGCACCGGGTCAAGCCACGTGTCGACGGCGTCGACTCGCCACGAGGAGTTGTTCGCGTCGACCTGCGCCACATCGACCTCGAGATTCGGGCCACCCACGCCGGGGTCGATCCGCGCGTCGTGACTCGGCGACCACGCGATGCCCTTGTACAACTCGCCGGGGCCCGACCCGGAGCTTTCGCCGTCGTAATCCATGCCCGCCGGCTGATGCGCGCGCAGCCAGGCGATCGAGTCATCGAGCGACATCGGCACCAACCAGAATTCCGCGTGGTCGATCAGCGAGCTGGTCATCGGCGCGCCCATAGCTGGCCCCGACAACCCTTTCGGGGCCACGGCGACCGACCTCGCGCCCGGCGGTCTCGGGGCAAGTGCAAGGAGCCGCCTCGCCTCCTCTTCCGCCGCCAGCTTGTTGTGCTCGGCCGTAACCGGGACCGAGCTGCTCTCGACACCGGTGCTCTGCCGCGGAACGCCCGAACTCGTCGGCCCACTGAACGTGTTGCGTTGCGACGCGCAACCCGCCGCCAACGCGAGGACCACGAGCGACGCGACGGTACCTCGGCGTGTCATGCCGGTTGGACGCGACGTGCGCGGTGCTGGTTTCACGGCGACTCCCCGAAATCGCGCTGGCCGACGCCATAAATTGGTGGGCATGACTGGACGCCGGATCGACCGTGATGATCCTCGCACGCCCGACGTGCTCGCGTTGCTTGAACGGCACCTGGCGTTCTGCCACCAGCACACTCCGCCGGAGGACGTCTACGCGCTCGACGTCAGCGCCCTCCTTGACCCGTCCGTGAGTTTCTTCAGCTGCCGCGAGGACGGCGCGCTGCTTGGCGTCGGCGCCCTGAAACAGCTTGATGAGCGGCACGCGGAAATCAAGTCGATGCACACCGCGGCAGAGGCCCGTGGACGCGGCGTGGGGCGTGACATGGTCCGCTTCCTCGTCGACCACGCGCGCGACCGCGGCTTCGAGCGGATCAGCCTGGAGACCGGCTCGATGGACGCGTTCGCGCCCGCCCGTGCACTGTATGCGAGCACCGGATTCGCGCCGTGCGAGCGGTTCGGCGAATACCCCGACAGTCCGACCAGCGCGTTTATGACGCTCGACCTCGGGATGGCACGGTCGTGAGAGCTGAGTTAACCGCTTTCCTGCAGCGAAAAGTCCACGGTCACGCGGTCGCTGTTTGGTTGCTGTGGGCTCTCGGCGCCGTCATCTTGCTGTCGGCGCCAATGGCCATCGCCGACCCCGGCGTGTGGATGCTCGTGGTCGATCCCGAACTGCTCGCGTTGATGATCGCCATCGCTTTTGCGGCGGCGCGAATCGGCGTCCGGCTATGGGCCGCGGAAGCAGCTGCCGCACTCACCCGATTCACCCGCGCCAGACCCGGACGACGGCGGTAGCACAGACCCGTCAGACCGCGGCCAAGAGCGTCAGTCCGAGCCTCGCGGGGCACTGCCACACGGACACCGCCGACGCGGAAATCCGCGGCTCGCGCTGTCCGTATGTCGCGCGGTCGCTCGTCAATACTTCGAACGGGCCCGCCAAAGTGGCTGGAGGTCACGTGGAACGGTCGTCACGCGATGGGCAGGCCAGTGGCGCTTGACGCGGTCTTTCGCGAGCATTGGGGCCGAGTGCTGGCCACCCTCGTCGGCGCGCTCGGCGACATCGAGCTTGCCGAGGACGCCGCCGCCGAAGCGTTCGCCATCGCAGCCGAGCGCTGGCCGCGCGAAGGCGAGCCTGACAACCCAATCGGATGGCTCGTCGTGACCGCCCGCAATCGGGCCGTCGACCACATCCGCCGCCAGCGACTGTTCTCGGAGAAGGCCGCGCTACTGTCCCGCGATCTCGAGGCCCAATCAGAGGTGACAATGGACGACGCGACGACATTTCCGGATGAGCGTTTGGAACTCATCTTCACGTGCTGCCATCCCGCGCTCGCCCTAGACGCTCAGGTCGCGCTGACGCTTCGCACGCTCGGCGGCCTCTCCACTGAGGAGATCGCGCTCGCCTTTCTCGTTCCGTTCGAGACGATGAGCAAACGACTGACCCGCGCAAAGCACAAGATTCGCGACGCCGGCATACCGTTCGCCGTGCCGCCGGAGCATCAGCTCATCGACCGGCTGACCGCGGTGTTGGCAGTGGTGTACCTGATTTTCAACCAGGGCTGGGGAGGTGGCCGAGTCGACCTTGCGGCAGAGGCAATTCGTCTCGGCCGCGCGCTCGCTCATTTGATGCCGGACGAAAGCGAAGTGCTGGCGTTGCTCGCGCTGATGCTGCTGCACGATTCACGACGATCCGCGCGGCTGCGTGATGAGCAGGTCGTGCTGCTCGACGACCAAGACCGCTCATTGTGGGACGACGCGCAAATCATCGAGGCGCGCGGACTTCTGCAACGGGCCATCGCACGCGGCGCGGCTGGCGACGTCGGAGTGTACGCATTACAAGCAGCCATCGCCGACCTGCACCTGCAGCAACCGCGAGATTGGCAGCAGATCACGGCGCTCTACGACGTGCTCTCTCGAAGAACTGGTTCGGCCATCGTCGAGATGAACCGGGCAATCGCAGTCGCTGAAGTCGAAGGCCCCGATGCCGGCCTCGCGATCCTCGACCGACTCGACGTCGAACTCGACCAGTACCGCTACTACCACTCGACACGCGCGGAGCTCTCACGTCGCGGTGGCCACACCGCCGAGGCACGCGCCGCTTACGAGCGCGCGCTGGCACTCAGCCAAACCGGTCCAGAGCGGCGGTTCTTGCAGGACAGACTGGCCGATCTTCGACCACCCGACTGACGATCGGGTCAGATGGTCAGTCGCACCGCCCGCGCGCCGGCCGCCCAGGCGAGATGCAGATCGAGCGGGTCGGGATTTCCCGCGGCGTCGAGCCCGATGCGGTTGAAGCTGGCGAACTGACGGTTTTCGCCGGCCATCTTGGCGAACTTCTCGACGACGTCCGGCTCATCCGCGTAGACCTGGACGCTCGCGACCCGTCGTTTCCCCTTGAAACGAACGGTCATCTGCTCGCCAGTTCGCAGGTTGCGCACCCACCCGAACGGCGTCCCGATTAACAAGGCGTCACCGTCGCGGACGTAAGCGACCGGCAGAACGTAACGTCGTCCGGACTTTCGACCGACCACGTACAGCGTGACCAGCCGCTTGCCAATCGCGCGGCTGAGCAGCGGCGTGCTCAGCAGTCCACGAAGAATTCGATTCACCAGCGACTGCATCTTGAGCTTTTGCGCTCGAGGTTCGACGGCGTTGCTGGCGTGGGGCTCGGACATGGCGCCTCCGGATGCGTGACTCGTCAGGTGTCTGACGAATCGCGGCCGACGAAGGTGACGGCGCCCGCGCTACTCCCAGCGGAACATCCGCACCGCGAACCAGCTGAAGGCCGCTGTCCACACCACCATCACGACGAGGGGCAGCGCCGATGGGAAGTGGCCCTCAATCGAGTTCTGCATCGCGTCGACCGCGGCGCCGAGGCCGGTGAGCTGGCTGACGTCGCGCAGCCAGCTCGGCATGACCTGCTGCGGGACCCAGACGCCCGCGAAAAACATCATCGGATACAGAAGCGCCCCGCCAATCGCGCCAGCCGCGCGCTGTGTGCGGGCAATCGACGCCACCCACAGCCCGATCGCAAACATCGTCACCGTGCCCAAAACAAATGCCAACAGAAAGCCTGGAACCTGCCGCGGCAGATGCGCGCCCGACGACAGTCCGCCGCCGACGATCACAAGCAGCGCGACGACCGCGAGCAGGGCCAGGTTGAGCACAAGTTGCGCGCCCAGCAGCCAGGACGGCGGAACCGGTGTCGTGCGCATCCGACGCAGCACACCAAGCTCGCGATACGACGCCAATGGCATCGGGAGAGCTACCAACGACAGCAACGCCAAACTCAAGGCGACTAGCACCGGCAGGTAGATCTGGAAAAAGCTCAGACCGTTGAAGCTTTTGTCAGGCTTCGTCGTGCCCGGCAGACTAGCGAAGAGAATCAGCAGCAGCAGCGGCAATCCGAACCCCCACACGAGCGCTGCAGGATTTCGAACGGCGAGTCGCCATTCCGTCCCGAGCAGGCGCCGAAAGGCCGCTCGAGGCGGCGCAGCCGCGCCCGCCCGGCGACGCGGCGACCATGATCGCCATTCTTGAAAGGCCCGATGCTCACGGTCGCGCACGGGCCCGGTCGGCGCTGGCGCGACGGTCCCGTCTGTGAGCTCATCGTGGTTGCCGACGAGTGCGAGAAAGGCGTCCTCTAACGCCGCGGAACTCATCACGACGTCGTGCGCCGCGACACCGGCCGGGGCGAGCGCCAAGATAACCGCGTTCACCAAGTCGCCTTCGCCGCTGACCGTCACCCACTCCGCGTTGTGCTCGACGCTTCGCACCTCGGGCAGCTGCGTGAGCACTGTGGTGTCGAACGGCGCGGATGGCCTGAACCGCACCTGCTTGCCACCGGTGGCCCGCTCAGCTAGTCGAGCCGGCGAGTCGATCGCCACGACGCGTCCCGCGTCGATCAACGCCACTCGATCGCAGAGGTGCTCTGCCTCGTCCATGTCGTGTGTGACAAGAAGGATTGTGACGCCGTCTTGCCGCAAGCGTTCGATGAGCCCCCACACCTCTTTGCGGGCTTGCGGGTCGAGCCCCGTGGTGAGCTCGTCGAGCACGGCGATTTTCGGGCGACCAATCAGGGCAAGCGCGATCGAGAGCCGCTGCTTCTGTCCACCGGACAATTCCCGGAAGTACGACTCGCTCTTGACGGCCAGTCCCAGGACGTTGATCAACCGGTCGGGGTCGTCCGGTGTCCGATAGAACGACGCGTAAAGCGATAGCGCTTCACCCACCCGCAGCTTGGCCGGCAGCGCGCTTTCCTGAAGCTGCACGCCGACGCGATCCCGCAGCGCGGGGCCGTCCGCGGTTGGGTCCAGCCCGAGCACCCGAATCGCCCCCGCGTCGGGCACCCGAAGGCCGACGACGCTTTCAACAGTGGTCGTCTTCCCCGCGCCGTTTGGACCAAGCAGGCCGAAGATCTCGCCGTCCGACACATCGAAGCTGATGTCGTCGACGGCGCGCGTCGGGCCATAGCTCTTGCGCAGATGCACGACCTCGACAACCGCCAACGGGCTCCTCAATTCGGCGAGCTACTCGCTTGATTGTTCGCTGTCGCCAGAAGATCCACAACCGAATGCATGGAAGCGCACCCTGGCGTGTTACCTCGGCGACCCGGAATTCGTCATCTGCTAAGACGGAGACAGCGAAGGAGGGTTCCGTTGGACGACGAGGCAGGGCTTGCCGCGCAAGCGTTCGAACAGCACCGCACGCACCTGCGGTCGGTCGCGTATCGGATGCTCGGTTCGGTCAGCGACGCGGACGACGCGGTGCAGGAGGCGTGGTTGCGGCTCGCCCGCTCCGAAACCGGCGACGTACGGAACCTGCGAGCCTGGCTGACCACCGTGGTGGCGCGGGTGTGCCTCGACATGCTGCGCTCCCGCGGCACCCGTCGTGAGGAGCCGCTGGACGACGTCCACCTGCCAGACCCGATCGTGACGTCGATCAGGTCAGTGGACCCTGAGGAGCAAGCGGTGCTGGCCGACTCCGTCGGTCTTGCGCTTCTCGTCGTGCTCGACACTTTGTCACCGAACGAACGACTCGCGTTCGTCTTGCACGACATTTTTGGGGTGCCGTTCGATCAGATCGGGGCGATCCTCGATCGTTCCGAGGACGCGGCCAAGCAACTCGCCAGCCGCGCCCGCGCGAGGTTGCGCGGGGCGCCGACACCGGAGGTCGACGTCCGGAAACATCGCGAGGTCGTCAACGCGTTCCTCGCGGCGTCGCGGGCGGGCGACTTCGAGGGTTTGTTGGCGGTGCTGCACCCCGACGTCTTGCTGCGAGCGGACGCCGGCGACGGGCCGCTCGGGCCGTCGGTGGTCATTCGGGGCGCCGAGGCGGTCATCCGGCAGGCGCAGCGCTACGCCGAGTTCGCCAAGTTCACCCAGCCGGTGCTGGTCAACGGGCTGCCGGGGTTTGTCGTCGTCCGCGACGGTGTCGCGATGTCACTGCTCAGCGCGCACGTCGAGGACGGTCGGATCGTCGAGCTCGACATCATCGCCGACCCGGAGCGCCTGGAACGGCTCGGTGTGGTCGACGCCGTCGAGTGAGCGCGTTGGCCTTCAACCAGCATGGGCCCGCTCCACAAGCCAACGGCACGGCTAACGTCTGAACCTACGGGCGTGAACCGTGCCGTTGGCTTGCGAAGCGGAGGGTGGCCGTACAGAAGCGCCTGCCGTGAACGGGCGCTGGTTCAGCTGAACCAGTTTTTCCACAGCCGATCGATCAGGATTGGAGAAGCCACGCGGAAGTCGGCGCGCCTAACGTGAAGTCAGTTGGAAACGTTGACCAGCGAAAGGTAGCCCGAGAGATGCCAACGAACGCCAAGACCAAGTCCGACGGATTCAGCGCCGAGGAGCGCGCCGCGATGAAGCAGCGCGCCGCCGAGCTGCGGGCCGAGGGTAAGAAGGGCGCGCAGAAGGCCGACGGACTTGAAGCGGTTCTCGAGGCGATCGCCAAAATGGCGCCCGAGGACCGCGCGCTCGCCGAGCGCGTGCACGTGACGATCACGGCCAATGCGCCAGACCTCGCGCCGAAGACCTGGTACGGCATGCCGGCCTACGCCAATGCCGATGGCAAAGTGGTCGTCTTCTTCAAGGACTCCGGCAAGTTCAAGGACCGCTACTCGACGCTCGGTTTCGAGCAGGCGGCTCACCTGGACGACGG
>JAICYF010000108.1 GCA_025934355.1 Acidothermaceae bacterium | reverse complement strand
CGGGCGGCCACCCTCAGTGGCGCGTGCCGTACAGGTAGGCGCCCAGGTAGGTGAAGCCGCCGATCGCGGCCAGCCAGTAGAACGGCGCGCCGGAGTGACCGAGGGCGAGCTCGACCAGGAACGCCACCACCGTGGCGAACAGCATGCCGGTACGCGCCTCTTGCATGTAGGCGAAGAACGTGACGTTGTTGACGTGGCCGAACGCGTCCATGTCGTCCCAGCGCACCTGGCAGCGGAACGTGAAGCGCACGCGGCAGCCCTCTCTGCTCTCCGCCGTCCGGTGTCTGCGTTCTAACCGCGGGTGAGCTTGCGGTAGGTGGCGCGATGCGGCCGGGCGGCGTCGGCGCCGAGGCGCTCGACCTTGTTCTTCTCGTAGGCCTCGAAGTTGCCCTCGAACCAGAACCAGTTCGCGCCGCCTTCCCAGGCCAGGATGTGCGTCGCGATGCGGTCGAGGAACCAGCGGTCGTGGCTGGTGATGACGGCGCAGCCCGGGAACTCCAGCAGCGCGTTTTCCAAGCTGGCAAGGGTTTCGACGTCGAGGTCGTTGGTGGGCTCGTCGAGCAGCAGCAGGTTGCCGCCCTGTTTCAGGGTGAGCGCGAGATTGAGCCGGTTGCGCTCGCCACCCGACAGCACGCCGGCCGGCTTTTGCTGGTCGGGACCTTTGAAGCCGAACGCCGAGACATAGGCGCGGCTCGGCATTTCGACGTGACCGACATTGATGAAGTCGAGTCCGTCGGAGACGACCTCCCACACGTTCTTCTTCGGGTCGAGGCCGGACCGGTTCTGGTCGACGTAAGACAGCCGGACCGTCTCACCGACGCGAACCACGCCTGAGTCGGGCTTCTCGTCTCCCACGATCATCTTGAACAAGGTCGTCTTGCCGACCCCGTTCGGCCCGATCACACCGACGATCCCGTTGGGTGGCAAGGAAAACGACAGACCATCAAAAAGCAGTTGGTCGTCGAACCCCTTCACCAGTTCGCTCACTTCGACGACAACGTTGCCGAGACGGGGACCCGGCGGGATCTGAATCTCATCGAAGTCGAGCTTGCGATACTTGTCGGCCTCCGCGGCCATCTCCTCATACCGGTCAAGGCGCGCCTTACTCTTGGCCTGGCGCGCTTTCGGGCTCGACCGGACCCATTGCAACTCGTCTTCGAGGCGCTTGCGCAGCTTGGCGTCCTTCTGCCCCTCGACTTTGATGCGCGCGGACTTCGCCTCGAGGTACGTGGTGTAGTTGCCCTCATACGGGTAGGTGCGACCGCGGTCGATCTCGAGGATCCATTGCGCGACGTTCTCAAGGAAATAGCGGTCGTGGGTGACCGCGATGACGGTGCCCGGGTACTTCTCAAGGTGCTGCTCCAACCACTGCACGCTTTCGGCGTCGAGGTGGTTGGTCGGCTCGTCAAGCAACAACAGGTCTGGTTGCTGCAACAGCAGTTTGCAAAGCGCGACCCGGCGCTTTTCGCCACCCGACAGCACGCTGACGTCAGCGTCGGCGGGCGGGCAGCGTAGGGCGTCCATCGCCTGCTCGAGCTGGGCGTCGAGATCCCACGCGTTGCGGTGGTCGAGCTGGGTCTGCAACTCCCCCATCTCGGCCAGCAATGCGTCGTAGTCGGCGTCAGGGTTCGCCAACTCCTCGCTGACCTGGTTGAACCGGTCGATCAGCGCCTTGGTGTCAGCTACGCCGTCCTCGACGTTGCCGAGCACCGTCTTGCTCTCGTCGAGCTTCGGCTCCTGCGGGAGAATGCCCACGCTGAAGCCCGGCGTCAGATACGCCTCGCCGTTACTCGGCTGGTCGAGCCCGGCCATGATCTTGAGCAGCGTCGACTTGCCCATGCCGTTCGGACCGACAACGCCGATCTTGGCGCCGGGCAGGAACGACAGGGTGACGTCGTCGAGGATGACTTTTTCGCCGTAAGCCTTGCGGGCTTTGCGCAACACATAAATGAACTCGGGCACGATCGCCGAGTCTACTGGCGCCGGAGTACCAGCGATCGCGGCGACCTTCCTCGCCGCATTCTCGCCGGTCGCTCTCCACACCGTCGGCACGTCCTCGCCACGTCCTCGCCACGTCCTCGGCACGTCGAGTGAAGGGTTTGCGCTGCGGAATTCGCCGAAACCACCGCGCAAACCCTTCAGTCGGCGAAAGAAGCCTCGCGTTCTGCCGGCGCGGTCGCCGCGTCGAAGCGCTCGAGCACGATGTCGACGATCTCCGGTTCCGCGCCAAGCGGCCGGGTGACGAGGTCGGCTTTCGTCGCGGCGAACCGGTCGGGCAGCGTTCCGGGCGCGAGCACGTAGGAGGCGATGACGACCTGCCGGCCGGTGCGCGCGCGGACCTCGTCAACGACCCGGCCGATCAGCGGTTTGCCCGCGGCGAAGCCGATCGTGGCGCCCATGCTCGCCGCGACATCGGCCAACTCGGCGTTAGCCCGCGCCACCGATGTGCCGACCGCGCCCAACACAACGGACGCCGAAGAATCAGCGCCCGCCTCCACCAATCGCCGGCGCACCAAGGAGAAAAGCAACGGATGCGGGCCGAGCACCGGCGTCTGCACGAACTCGACATCGGGAAGCGCCACCCGCAAATCATCAAGCAGGGTAGGCAAATCAGTCCGTGCGTGATACGCGGCGGTCAACAGCAAAGGGACGACGACGACGCGCCGTGCGCCGTCCGCAATTAACGAGTGCACCGCGGTCGGCACGTCGGGTGCGTTGTTGCCGAGGAAAGCGAGTTGGGCGACGAGCCCCGGCCGCTCGGCACGGACGCGGGCCACCAACGCCTCGAGCACCGGCTCGGCACGCGGATCGGGGCTTCCGTGCGCGACGGCAAGCAGCGCTGTCGAGCTCACGCGTCGAGACCCGAGAGCGCGTCGGCCAGGCCACCGGGTTGCGCACCCTCCAATGTGGCGACCTGGCCGACGACAATGACCGCCGGGGCGCGAACGTCGAGCCGGGCCGCGACGTCAGCAATGGTGCGCAGCGTCGCGCGGGTCGTCCGCTGCGTTGCGGTCGTGCCGTTCTCGACGACGGCGACGGGCGTGTCGGCGTCCGCGCCAGCAGCGACTAGCGAACCCGCGATGTGCTGAATGCGCGACGCGCCCATCAGCAGCACCAGCGTTCCAACGTTCGCCGCCAAGGCGCGCCAGTCGAGGTCGTCGTGAGCCGTCGCGACGGTGAACTGCCGCGACACCGCGCGATGCGTCACCGGAATTCCGGCGGCTGCGGGAACCGCGATCGCACTCGTCACGCCGGGCACCACCTCGCACGGCACGCCGGCGGCTGCGCAGGCGAGCATCTCCTCGCCGCCGCGGCCGAACACGAACGGGTCGCCACCCTTGAGCCGCACCACGAACTTTCCTTGCTGTGCAAGGGAAACCAGCAGCTCGTTGATCTCCTCCTGGCGGAGCGTGTGGTTGCCGCGCTCCTTGCCAGCCTCAATCACCTCGACACCCGCCGGCAACTCGTCAAGCAGTGCACGCGGGCCAAGGTGGTCGACGACGACGACGTCCGCCTGCGCGAGCAAGCGCCGACCGCGAACGGTGATCAGGCCGGGGTCGCCCGGACCTCCGCCGACCAGCGCCACCCGGCCCATACCGAGCCGGCGTCGCCGACGCGAGGGCAAATCACCGTTGGCGAGCAGCAGCGCGATCGCGTCACGCACGTCACGCGCTCGTGCGGGGTCTCCCCCGGCATTGACGCTGACCACGACGTCATCGACCCGCGCGACCGCCGGCGTCCATGCCTTTGACTTCACGCCGGACGACGCGCGCACGCACCACACCCGCGCGTCGTCCGCGTCGCGAGCGACCGTTTCGTCGACGGCGGCGATCCCGGTGCAGGTGTGCACGAGCCAGGCGCCGGCGAGGTCGCCGGTTTGGTACTCGCGGCGTAGCGCGGTGATGCGACCGTCCGCCACAATCCGTTCATCGATGGTTGGCGCGATGACGACGACGTCGGCGCCCGCGTCGGCGAGTCCGATCGCGCGACGCGCGCCGACCGGACCGGCGCCGACGACCACGACCCGTCGCCCGGACACGTCAAGCAGCAGCGGATAGCCGGCGTTCATTGTGGCCGCCTCGCTGAGAACGGATCGCCGACCAGCCCGGCGGCGAGGGTTTGACCGTCGTGTTCGTCGATCACGAGGAAGCTGCCAGTCAGACGGTCGCTTGCGTAGTCGTCGATCGCGAGCGGCGCCGCGACGCGCAGCACAACACCGCCGATCTCGTTAAGCTCCAACGATTC
The DNA here is from genome assembly GCA_025934355.1 of Acidothermaceae bacterium. Classification (GTDB taxonomy): domain Bacteria; phylum Actinomycetota; class Actinomycetes; order Acidothermales; family Acidothermaceae; genus JAICLV01. The sequence continues at coordinate 5,550 of JAICYF010000108.1, read as the reverse complement.
GGCTGGACCGCGGTCAAGTGTCTCGATGTCGAGGCGATGAGAGACCGAGTCGATGACTCCCTTGACGACACGCGTTGTGTGCTTGATGAGCACCCGGTCGCCAGCGCGCAACGGTCGCTCGGACAGCTGGCAGATTGTGGCGTCGAACGCATTTGCCACCCGCGGTTCTTGCCGCGGGTGCACGATCAAATCCCCGCGGCCGACGTCGAACTCGTCAGCCAGCCGAAGGGTCACTGATTGCGGCGCGTGCGCGATGTCGACCTCGCCGTCGAAGGTGTCGATCGCGACGATGCGAGTGCGCAGTCCGGCCGGCATGACCACGACATCGTCGTCGCGCTCGATGACGCCGGACGCGAGCTGCCCGGCGTAGCCGCGATAGTCAGGCGCCCGCACGACGTACTGCACGGGGAAGCGGGCCGCCTGCGTGACCGCGTCGACACCCACCGGCACCGCTTCGAGATGGTCAAGCAGCGTCGGCCCGTCGTACCAAGGCGTGTTGGACGACGCGTCGACGACGTTGTCGCCAAGGCTCGCCGACACCGGAATGACCACGTGGTCGGTGATGCCAAGCGCCTCTGCCGCGGCGGCGAAGTCGACCGCGATCGTCTGATACGCGGACTCGGAGAACTCGACGAGGTCCATCTTGTTCACCGCGAGCACGAGATGCCGAACTCCCAGCAGCGCCGCCACGGCGAGGTGTCGGCGGGTCTGCTCAACGACGCCTTTGCGCGCGTCGACGAGCAGCACAACGAGCTCCGCCGTCGAGGCGCCGGTGACCATGTTGCGGGTGTACTGCACGTGGCCAGGAGTGTCGGCCAAGATGAATTTGCGGCGCGGGGTGGTGAAGTACCGGTAGGCGACGTCAATCGTGATGCCCTGCTCGCGTTCGGCGCGCAGGCCGTCGGTGAGCAGCGCCAGCTCGACGCCCTCGGCCCCGCGGTCGCGACTCGCCCGCTCAACCGCCTCCAATGTGTCGGCCAGCACCGACTTCGAATCGTGCAAGAGCCGACCGACGAGCGTCGACTTGCCGTCGTCGACCGAACCGGCGGTGGCGAACCGCAATAGCTCGACGTCACGGTCGAGTCGCGCGCCGGCCGACTCGAAATCAACAGTCGACGTCATTTAGAAATACCCCTCACGCTTGCGGTCTTCCATCGCCGCCTCCGACAACTTGTCGTCGGCGCGGGTCGCACCGCGCTCGGTGATCGTCGTCACCGCGATCTCCGCGATGACGTCGCCGATCGACGACGCGACCGACTCGACCGCGCCGGTGCAGCTCATGTCGCCCACCGTGCGATACCGGACGACCTTGCGCTCGACGATTTCGCCGTCCTTGGGGCCGCCCCACTCACCCGGGGTGAGCCACATGCCGTTGCGCTTGAACACCTCACGCGCGTGCGAAAAGTAGATGGACGGCAGCTCGACACCCTCGCGCTCGACGTATTCCCACACGTCAAGTTCGGTCCAGTTGGACAACGGGAACACCCGCACGTGCTCGCCTGGCTTGTGCCTGCCGTTGTACAGGTTCCATAGCTCGGGTCGTTGCCGGCGCGGATCCCATTGGCCGAACTCGTCGCGCAGACTGAAGATGCGCTCCTTCGCCCGCGCCTTCTCCTCGTCACGTCGTCCGCCACCGAAGACGGCGTCGAACTTGTTGTCAGCGATCGCGTCGAGCAACGGCACGGTTTGCAACGGGTTTCGGGTGCCGTCAGCCCGCTCACGCAGCTTCCCGCTGTCGATGTACGACTGCACGCTCGCCACGACCAACCGCAATCCCAGCCGCTCGACGAGTGCGTCGCGGTACGCGATGACCTCCGGAAAGTTGTGGCCGGTGTCGACATGCATCAACGGGAACGGGACGGGCGCCGGCGCGAACGCCTTGCGCGCCAGATGCAGCATGACCGCGGAGTCTTTGCCGCCGGAGAACAGCAACACAGGTCGCTCGAACTCCGCGGCCACCTCGCGGATGATGTGAATCCCCTCGGACTCAAGCGCTTCCAGGTGCGGCACCTTGCGTGACGGCGGCAAGGTCTCCGTCGTCTGCGCCTGTTCTTCGACGATGGCGCTCATAGCGTTCCCTTCTCCGCGAGCGCGGCGAGCACTTTCGCCGCGGCCTCGTCGACAGTCAAGCCTTGGGTGTCGAGCCGAAGCTCAGGCGATTCTGGAATCTCGTACGGGTCGTCGACGCCGGTGAGGCCTTTTACAAGACCGGCGCGCTGCTTGGCGTAAAGACCTTTGACGTCGCGTGACGCGCAGACATCAAGTGGCGTCGCGACGTGCACTTCGGCGAATGCCACGTCGTCCGCCCTGTGCTCGGCGCGCACCGCGGCGCGCGCGGCGGCGTACGGCGCGATGACCGGCACCAGGACGACGACGCCGTTGCGCGCCAGCAGCCGCGCGACGAAACCGACCCGCGCGACGTTGGTGTCGCGATCGGCGCGGCTGAAGCCGAGATCGGCGGTCAAATGAGTGCGCAGATCGTCGCCGTCGAGGATTTCGACGCGGCGTCCCTCGTCGCGCAGTTGGTGTCCCAACGCGCGCGCGATGGTCGACTTCCCGGCGCTCGGCAACCCGGTCAGCCAGACCGTCGCACCGCGCGAATTCGCTTGTTTCATGAGTGAATCCCGCATTCGGTCTTCGATCGTCCGGCCCACCGACCAGACCTCGCGTCAGCGCCTGCCTCGACCCGGGCGGTGCACGGCCAGCAACCGATCGACAGATATCCGTCGTCGATCAGCGGGTTGACGAGAATGTTGTTGTCGGCGATGTATTTGTCGACGTCGTCTTGGGTCCACCGCGCAATCGGGTTGACTTTGACCTTGCGACGGCGCGCGTCCCACTGGACGACGGGGGTGTCGGCGCGGGTGGGTGACTCGTCGCGGCGCAACCCGGTCGCCCACGCCTCGTAATTGGCAAGCGCGGCGTTCATCGGCGCGACCTTGCGTAGCGCGCAGCATTGGTCGGGGTCGCGGGCAAACAGGTCTTTGCCATACGCGGCGTCTTGCTCGGCCACTGATTGCGCCGGCACGACGCTGATGACGTTGACCTCGTACGTCGCGGCCACCGCGTCACGCGTGCCGATCGTCTCGGCGAAGTGGTAACCGGTGTCGAGGAAAACGACGTCTATGCCAGGCTTCGCCTGCGCGGCAAGGGAAAGCACCACTGCGTCTGCCATGGATGACAGAACACAGAACCGGTCGCCGAACGTGTGCGCGGCCCAGGCCAGGATTTCTTGCGGGGTCGAGTCTTCGAGCTCGCGGGCGGCGTCAAGCGCGACCCGCTCATGGTCGAGCGTGGCGGTCATGACACCTCCAATCCGACAAACCTCAAGGTGAAAGCCCGTGCGCACGCGCCGCACCGCCACTCGCCGCCCTTGTCGCCTCGCGGCCGCAAATCCTCGTCGCCGCAGTACGGGCAGTAGAACGGCGTCGCGCGCTCGCCAGCACCGACATCCGTGTCGCTCATTGCAGATCGGCCTCGTCGGCGCGATGCAACCACGCCGTGAACCGCTCGCCGGGCTCGCGCTGGTCGAGGTAGCGGCGGGCAAGCCGCTCGACGTAGTCCTCGATCTCGTCGTCGGTGATTTTCAGACCACGCAGCTTGCGGCCGAAGCCGCCGTTGCCCCCGCCGAGACCGCCCCCGAGGTGCACTTGATAGCCGCCGACCCGCTCGCCGTCGGCGTTGGTGACCAGCGATCCCTTCAACCCGATGTCGGCGAGTTGGAAGCGGGCGCACGAGTTGGGGCAGCCATTGAGGTTGATGGTGAGCGATGAGTCAAAGTCCGGGAGCCGCCGTTCGAGCTCGTCGATGAGCTCGCTGGCGCGATTCTTCGTCTCGACGATCGCCAGCTTGCAGAACTCGATGCCGGTGCAGGCCATGGTCTGCCGGCGGAACACGCTCGGCCGGGCCTGCAGGTCGATCGCCGCAAGCGCCTCGACGAGCGACTCGACGCGGTCCTGCTCGACGTTGAGAATCACCATCTTCTGCTCGACGGTCGCGTGCACCCGGTCGCTGCCGTGCGCTTCGGCCAGGTCGGCGATCTGCGTCAGCTTGCTGCCGGACAACCGGCCGACGCGCGGAGCAAACCCGACGTAGAACCGACCGTCCTTTTGCTGATGGACGCCGACGTGGTCACGTCGTCCGTCTTGTGGTTCTACCGGCGCAGGGCCGTCGGGCAGCGCGTATCCGAGGTACTCCTTTTCCAGCACCTCGCGGAACTTCTCCACGCCCCAGTCGGAGACGAGGAACTTCATCCGAGCCCGGTTGCGCAGGCGTCGATAGCCGTAGTCGCGGAAGATGCTGGTGACGCCGACCCACACCTCGCTGACCTGCTCGGGCGCGACGAAGACGCCAAGGCGTTGGGCGAGCATCGGGTTCGTGGAAAGGCCGCCGCCAACCCACAGATCAAAACCGGGAACGCCGTCAGGTCCCACGACCCCGACGAACGAGATGTCGTTGATTTCGTGCACCGTGCACAGCGCGCCGCAACCGGTGACCGCGGTCTTGTACTTGCGGGGCAGGTTGGAAAAGGCGGGGTCGCCGACGTAACGAGCTTGAATGTCGAGCAGATGCGGCACCGGGTCGACAACCTCGTCGGCGTCGATGCCGCCGACCGGGCAGCCGATGATGTTGCGCGGGGTGTCGCCGCAGGCTTCCAACGTGCTGAGGCCGACGGCGTCGAGCGCTTCCCAGATCGCGGGCACGTCTTCGATGCGCACCCAATGCAGCTGCACGTTCTGCCGGTCGGTGATGTCGGCGAGGTCGCGGCCGTAGCGCGTGGAGAGGTCGGCGATCGTCCGCAGCTGCTCGATGGTGAGCCGGCCGCCGGGGATGCGCACCCGGAGCATGAAATAGCGGTCGTCGAGCTCCTCGGGCTCGAGCACGCCGGTCTTGCCTCCGTCGATGCCCGGCCGCCGCTGGGTGTAGAGGCCCATCCAACGGAACCGACCGCGCAGGTCGGCAGGGTCGATGGAGTCGAATCCGGACTTGGAGTAGATGTCGATGATCCGGCGACGGACGTTCAGCCCGTCGTCGTCCTTCTTCATCCGCTCGCTGGCGTTGAGCGGCTCGCGGGTGCCAAGCGCCCACTGGCCTTGGCCGCGGGCCTTACCGCGCTCGGCGTGGATGCGGCGAGGCGGAATCGCGGGGCGTGCTTCTTCGGTGGTCGGCGCCGACATGTGCGTGTGCGTCCTTAAGCGGTTCGGGCGGCGCGGACACGCGAGGCTGGACGACGTTGGACAGCCGGGCGAACCGCGCCCGGGCGGGCAGCGGATCAGGCAGCCGGCATACAGACCGCGCTCGACACCCGCAGCAAATCAACGTGCAGGCGCGCGACGAGCCGCAAAGCGGGCACGCGGGAGCGGACGATCATGCGGTCGAGAGTGTCATACCCCTGCTTTGCCTGTCGAATGACTAGACAAAACGACGTGTCGAACGCCGGGGCGGCCGGTGTGGTCGACGGCTGCGCCGCCGCGCCGCGGGCGCGACTGCCAGGTTCGCCGCCGGAGCCGCCGGAGCCGCAGGTGCCGCCGGAGCCCCCGGACCGCCGGG
>JAICYF010000151.1 GCA_025934355.1 Acidothermaceae bacterium | reverse complement strand
CCCAAGCTCGGCCAACCGGTGCACCGACTCCACCGGATCCAACGCCGGACGCGTCGCATCCCCAAACGGATCACGCGCCGGCCACCCCACCGTCCACAACCCAAACGTGAACCGATCAGCAGCCGACGGCACAAACGAATCGGACGACACGAGCGCTCCTCGAGAAAATGCGTGCGATGGATGGTGTCAAATGTCGAACCTATCTTGGCCCACGCGAGCGCAACCAGGCCCAACCGACACATCTGTCGGAAGTTTCCAGCGCTGACCTAACCCCCAACCGACAGCTAAATGTAGCCCGGTCAGCCGCGGCCAATTCCTGAAAGTTCCGGGCCGAGTCACGCGTCGGGTCGAAGCTCAAACGCCGCAGGAGTCCGGCGATCTAAACAGCGATTTTGTTGTTTCTGGCTTTTGTTGTTTTGCCGCGCCGCCGACGAGTGCCGCCGACGAGTGCAGGCAGTGTCCTCAGGAACGCGGGCGCCGGGTCGATCACGGGAGGGAAGGGAGTGGCGCATGCCCTGCACGCCGGTCATGCTCGCGCGCGCACTCGGCCCTTGGCGGCTGCTCTGCGTCGTCCTGACCCTCGGTTATTTCGGATGCGTCATCGCGCGACTTGGCGACGTCAGGTACTCCTTCGCAGGCGACGGCGTGCTCTACACCGCCGTGTACGTGGCATGTGCGGCCACGTGTGCGAGGCGTGCTGCACAATCGAGAGCGGCCGCCAGCGTCTGGCGGCTGCTCGCGGCCGGCCTCGCGATGTACGCGTTCGGCTGGGCGGCTGTCTCGTGGTACTTGGCGCGCAGTGCCGTATGGCCGGTGCCTTCTCTGGCTGACGTCGGATGGCTTGGTTTCTATCCGGCGGCCTTCGCCGCGATCCTGAAGCTGACCCGTCGGTTGCGGGTCGATCGGTCATCGACGCTCACGCTTCTGGACGGCGCGGTGGCCGGCCTTGGGGCGGCCGCGGTGTGCGCTGCCGTCGCGCTGCCGCAGGTCGCCGCGAGCGCGGCCGGGCCTGACACGAGCTGGCCGGTGACGCTGACGGATGTCGCGTATCCGACCGGTGACCTTTTGCTGTTGGCCACTTTGGTGGCGACGCTCGTCGTGGCGCGATTCCGCGTGCCGGCGGCAGCTTGGGCGTTGTTCGCCGTCGTCGTGGCGCTCGTTTGCTGCGACTCGACCTACCTCGCCGGCATCGCCTCGGGCAGCTTCGCCTGGGACAGCTGGCAGCGAGCAGTGTGGCTGCTGGCCGCGGTCGCGATCGCGATGTGGTCGGGCGCGCCCTTCGAATCGCGGCCGACGCGTGAAGCACCCTCGTGGCTGATCAACTGCGTGCCGGGGCTGGCCATCTTGTCGAGCTTGGTCATCTTGCTCGTGCGCGCGCACGGCCGGCTCGAACCAATCGTGGCTGGGCTCGCGGCCGTCACGATCGCGGTCGCGGTCGGACGGTTGATGCTGTCGTTCAACGAGGCTCGGGCGCTCGCGCACAGCCAGTGGCTCGCGCAGACCGACGAACTCACCGGCTTGGTGAATCGCCGTGGCTTTCACCAGATCGCCCAGCGCGCCCTCGCCGACGCGTCGGGTCCGCTCGCAGTGCTGCTCGTCGATCTCGACGGCTTCAAAGACATCAACGACGGCCTGGGGCATCCCACTGGCGACGACCTGTTACGAGCCCTTGGACGACGGTTGCAAAACGGCGTGTCGGCCGCCGCGGCCGCGTTGGTCGTCGCCCGCATCGGAGGCGACGAGTTTGCGATTCTCGCCAACGACGACGACCGCCGGGCGGATCTGATCGCGGAGGAGCTGCTGGCTGCGATTCGGCAGCCGTTCTACCTGCAGTCGTTGGAACTTCGTGTTGACGCCAGCATCGGCATCGCCGCCGCCGATCTTGGCGGCGGCCTCGACGACCTCCTCCGTCGTGCGGACATCGCGATGTACAAGGCCAAGGCACGGCATCTCGGCGCCGTCCGTTACACCGCGGACGCCGAGCAGAGTTTTGGACAGTTGCGCATGACAGCGCAGCTGCGGTACGCGCTCGAACACGACCCAGATCAGCTGGTGTTGCATTACCAGCCAAAGATCGACCTTCTGAGCGGCCGGCTGGCGGGCGTAGAGGCGCTCGCCCGCTGGCAGCATCCCGAACAGGGTTTGTTGATGCCCGCCGACTTTCTACCGCTGGTGCAGCGGGCCCGTCTCCAGCGGCTGCTGACCGAGCGCGTCGTCGAGCGCGTCCTCTCCGAAATACCGATGTGGCAGGGCGAATGGCGCGGACAACCCGTGGCGGTGAACCTTCCGGCCGAGGCGGTGAGCGACCCGACGCTCGTCGACTGCGTCGCCACGCTGCTTCGCGAAACGGCCACGCCGGCTCGGCGCCTGCAGCTGGAGATCACCGAGGATTTCTTGATGGCCGACTTGCACGGCGCTCGCGCCGTGCTTGAGAAGCTTCGGGCGATTGGCATCGCGATCAGCATCGACGACTACGGAACTGGCTACTCGTCGCTCGCGTACTTGCGCGACCTGCCGGTCGACGAGCTGAAGCTTGATCGGGCCTTCGTGGCGCCGATCATGCACGATGAGCGGGCGGCCGCGATCGTTCGTTCCACGATCGAACTCGCGCATTCTCTTGGCCTTCGCATGGTCGCCGAAGGTATCGAGGACGCCGACACCTGGCACCGGCTCGTCGCCATGGGCTGCGATGTGGGCCAGGGATACCTCTTCGGATACCCGCGACCAACCGCCGAACTTCTGGCGACTCAGAGCGAGTTGCGGCCGTCAGCATAGGTGACACCCGACTCACCTGCAGTGACGGGCGGCCCGAGACATATCGGGGTACGAAGAAGTTGTGCCGACAATGACCAGAGCCCGAATCTGCTGGTCGATGGTGGGCGTCGTGCTCGCGGTGAGCTTGGGTGTGGCAGGCGCGATCTTGGCGGCGCCATGGGCGTTCGTCCCGGCCACGATATTGCTCGCGTACACCGGCGCGCCCCTCGTCACTTGGGGGCGGGCAGAGCATCGCGTCCGCGTCGAGGCGTCGCGCGGCTTGAATCGCATCGAGAGTTGGCTGGATAGCGGTCCTCCGCTTTCCACGGCGAGCAGCGGCGCAACCTGCGAATGTTGCCCGGTCTGCGGTGCTCCGGTAGACCCGCGGAGCGCTCGCTGTCGGCGCCACGGCGCGGCCCGATAGTTAATCTCCTGGCAGATACTATCGGATCACGATATACTGCGGATCCATCCTCAGGAGGAAGGCCGCAGATGTCTGCAGAGATCGTGTTGTTCATTGCCGGTGGCGTGTCTCTTGTCATCGTTCTCCTGATGGACGCGCTTGGTGTGCTTGGCGTGTTCGGCGCGCTTCGGTTCACCGCGTGCGCGCAGTGCGATCGATGGACCGTGCACACCCTGAAGGCGACCCAGTTGGTGTGCCACCGGTGCCGGCGACGTCACGGCGCCGCCGATCACCTGCAGCCGCACCGACTGCCGTAAGTGTCGGAGCCGCTTATCGGGGCACGATAGAACGGTCAGTAGAGGCCATCCGTCCGCAGGGAGTGGCCACGACCATGACCGCGTTGGACCGATGTGGCCGCGCGCTTTACGACTATGAAGGTGCCCGACAGTCCGATCGGTGAGCGACGACCCCCCGCGGCAGCTGCGACTTGAGCTGCTGGCGGGGCAGTTGGCGTGGATCGCCGGCTTCGTCGACGGCGCGGGATACCTGCTACTGCAAAAGGTGTTCGTCTCGCGCATCAGAGCGGTAACACGGTGGCGACCTTCGTCGGGCTGGCTCAGCGCGACTGGTCGTTGGCACTCAGACGCGGGTTGCCAATCGCGTTGTTCGTCATCGGCATCGCCATCGCCGCCGTGGTGCTCGAGATCGGGGGAAGACACCGTGTGCGCCATTTGCACGACGTCGACGAGCAGCGGTCAACGTCTCGCGGCGACGCGGCGAAAGCCCGCTGATCCCCAAAGAGTTTGTGGTCGACGCCTTCGGGGACCGACTCATGGGAGCAACAGGGGTCGGGACACTGGGCGGTCGCCACGAATGCACATCGGTGTGTCGGGCGCGCTGTCACCGGTTCGTCGCGTCGCGGCGAAAACGGTGCGGGCGGCGGCCCGTCGAACGGGCAGTCGCGCGCGGTTGCGTGCGGTGGCGACGCTCGCGGCCGTGATCGCGCTGGACGGCGCTGATAAGGGCACCGTCTCGGCGACGGCGACCGACATCAAGCAGGTCTTCCACGTCGGCAACACCGAGATCGGGGTCTTGCTGACCATCGTGTCGGTCGTCTCCGCCGTATTGACCGTTCCGATGGGCGTGCTGACCGACCGCATCAGCCGAACCCGGCTGCTGGCGGTGACGGCCGTCGGCTGGGCCGTCGCGGTCGGGATCAGCGGCGCCTCGACATCCTTCTTGTTCTTGCTCCTGACCCGGGTCGGGTTGGCCGCCGCCGCGGCCGCCGCGGGTCCGGCGGTGGCATCGCTGATCGGCGACCTGTTTCCCACCGACGAACGCGCCAAGATCTACGGACGCATACTCGCGGGAGAGTTGGTCGGCACCGGCCTCGGGCTGGTCGGTTCGACGTTCGTCGCCGGAGTTTTCGGCTGGCGGTGGGCTTTTTGGTGGCTCGTCCTGCCGACGTTGGCGCTGTCGTGGGTGCTCTTTCGCACTCGCGAACCAGGGCGCGACCAGGTTGACGTCCTCGAGGCCGACCCCGACTCGGGCTGGCAAGACGACGAGCCGCAGGAAGGTCGCGGCATAATGCGCCGTGCGTTGGAGCGCGCCAAGGTGACTCCACGCGACGAACTGGTGCTGCGATCGCCACCGGAGCGAATGTCGCTGTGGCAGGCGGTTTCGTATGTGCTGCGGGTGCCGACGAACCGCATCCTGATCGTCGCGTCCGCGCTTGGCTACTTCTTCTTCGCGGGACTTCGCGGGTTCGCGGTGGAGTTCTCGCAAGACCAATACGGCGTGAGCAAGTCGCAGGCGAGCGGCTTGATGTTGGTCATCGGCGCCGGCGCGGTGGTAGGCGTGTTCGTGGGTGGTCGGCTCGCCGACCGGCTCATTGGCCGCGGCGTCGTGGCGGGTCGGGTGTGGGTGCCGGTGGTCGCGCTCATCGCGGTGCCGATTTTCTTGTGCCCCGCATTGCTTGCCACCCAGGTGACGATCGCGCTGCCGCTCATCACCGTCGGCGCGGCCGTGCTGTCGTCGGCCAATCCGCCGCAGGACGCGGCCCGGCTCGACATCATGCATCCGCGATTGTGGGGTCGCTCCGAGTCGATCCGATCGCTCGCCCGAACCGCGCTCGAGGGCATTGCGCCGCTGCTGTTCGGCGTCGTCTCAGAACACCTGCGCGGTGGTGATGGGGCCGGTCTGCAGGCGGCGTTCCTCATCTTCCTCGTCGCGTTGCCGGCGGCTGGCGGGCTGGGCTTTCTCGCCTTGCGCAGCTACCCTCGCGACGTCGCCACCGCCCAGGCTTCGATGCGAACGCTGGACGACGAGACGCGCGACGAACCATCCCAAGCGGCGTCCTGACCGGTTAACGAACGCCGTGCTCGCACAACGGGCCAACCTGGAGACCGCGCTCCGCGCATTCGCGCAGCAACACGGGCAGCGCGCCAGCGGTCGCGGTCCATGACATCGGAGCCCGGCTGGTGCTGGAGTCGTGCAGCAGCAACGTGGCGCCGCCGACAAGTCCGGGCGCCATCATCGCTTCAATCGACTCCGGCGTCGCGTCGGCCCGCCAATCTTTCGCCCACGTCGTCCACAAGATCGGGGCCAGCCGGTGGCGCGCGGCTTCGATCGCGCTGCTCGCGGACAACACGCCGTAGGGCGGCCGAAACCAGCGCGGACGGTGACGCGCGTCGTTCACGACGTCCGAGATCGCCGCCAAACAACGCGCGAGTCGGGGCGAACTCGTGAACATGTAGCGGTGTCGCCATCCATGCAGGCCGATTTCGTGGCCCTCGTCGACAATGCGTTGGACGACGTCGCCACTGCGCGTGACGCGCTCGCCGACAAGGAAAAACGTGGCGCGCGCGCCGTTTGCCCGCAGCAGATCAAGGATCGCGGGAGTCGAGACCGGGTCAGGTCCGTCGTCGAACGTCAGCGCGACGTGGTCGCTGCGGCCCATCCCGGCCAACCGGGGAAGTCCAGCCCGCACACTCGGCAGCCAGCTGGCGGCCGGCAAAACCTGCGCCGCGGCGGTCATCACGGCGAGCGGCAGCAGTCTTGAGTCCCTAAGCATCAGGTGCAACCAGTCGGCTGAGGGGTATCTGTCGCTGCGTGGTGCGGTACCTGATTCTCGCGGCGGGGATGGGCGATGGCCACCTGCAGGTCGGCGAGCAGCTGCGCCGAAGACTGGTGAACCGTGGTGACGATGCAGACGTCGTAGACATCTTGCCGGTGCTTCCCTTCGACTTCGGACCGCTCCTGCGAAAAAGTTACGCCGCCATGCTTCAGCGCGCGCCGTTCCTCTACGACGCGATCTACCGTGCCTTCTTCGTACCCCGTCCAGGAGGACGGTCGCACACCGATCCGCTGGTTGCCGTGAGTTCACCGGCCGTGCGCAGACTGATCGCCGAACGGCGCCCCGACGTCGTCATCTCGACCTTTCACCTTTGCGGGCAAATCACCGGACGGTTGCGCAGGTCCGGCCGACTTCGCGTGCCGAGTCTGGTCATCATCACCGACTTCGTCGCGCACCGCCGGTGGTTGCACCCGGGAAACGACGCTTTCATTTGCGTGCACACGAGCGTTGCCGACGACGCCAAGAGGCTTACCGGTCGCCCTGCTTTCGTCGCCGCGCCACCGATTTCCGAGCAGTTCTTGTCGGACGACGGCGGGCCGCGGCCCGCCCAGCAAAGGGAATTACGGGCGGCGATCGGCGCTGACCCCGACCGGCCGATCGTGTTGGTCTCTGCCGGGGCATGGGGAAGTGGCGGCGTTGTAGGCGCGGTCGGTTCCATCGCCGCACCGGGTCACACGACGCTAGTGTTGTGCGGGCGCAACGCGCGACTTCGCCTGTCGCTGAGCGGTGTCGGACCAGGAGTGGTCGCCATGGGCTGGCGTGACGACTTGCCGCGACTGATGCGCGGAAGTGACCTCCTCGTCGAGAACGCCGCAGGTCAAACCGCGATGGAGGCGCTCGCCGCTGG
>JAICYF010000246.1 GCA_025934355.1 Acidothermaceae bacterium | reverse complement strand
GGACCGCTGATAGGTCTCAAGAAACGCCGCCACCGTGCGCCAGCCAGGAACGGCGGGAAGCGGCTCGCCGGGGGGCAGCAGGTCGCGCACCACGAGCCCGTCCAAGGCGTTGCGCGTGACCGTTTCTCTGGCCTCGGCGCCGGCGGCGCCGAACACGAAGAAGCCAATTAGCGCGGTCCAGACGCCGCCGATCGCGGAGACCAGCAGGAACTGCATGGCCCCAACGCCCATGAGCGCCGTGCCGATCAGCTGACCAGCTCGGCCTGCGGTGACGGTCGCCCGCTCGCGGTCACCATGCCGCCGCCACAACACCGACCGCAGGATCCGCCCGCCGTCGAGCGGCGCCGCGGGCAACAAGTTGAAGACGCCGAGCATCACGTTCACCCACACGACATATCCGGCGACCGCCACCGCGACCTGCGGAGCGGAGATCGCCGACAACGCCTGCGCCACACCGAAGGCGGCTGCGCCGGTGACCAGGTTCGTCGCCGGTCCGACTGCGGCGATCCGCCACTCGGCCCGCGGGGTCGGGGCATGACCGCCGAGTTTGGCGAGCCCGCCGAACAGCCAAAACGTGACGCCTTCGACGCGCAGGCCGTGCCGCCGGGCCACAATCGCGTGGGCGAGCTCGTGAACGAGCAGGCTGCCCAGCAGGAACGCAGCCGCGATGGCGCCGCCGACCCAGTACGCGCCGGTTGACGCGCCCGGCGCCGACGCCGGCAACAACCCGTTAGCCGTCGTGTACGCGATCAAAAAGAAGAGCAACAAGACCGTTGGGCTCGCGTGCACCGGGAATCCGGCGATGCGGAAGGCGCCCTTCTGGGGACTCCGCTCGCTCATTGCATCCGTCCTTCCGAACCTCGGGTGCGGCTAGACAACCGCCTCACCTCAACAGTCCCAACATGTGCGTGCGGAGGCCCCTTCCGAGCAGGCGAATGTTGAGCGCCGCGATTGCCGACGTCCGGCAAGAAGACGAGTTCGGACGACGCCGCAGCCGCGATCCGCTACCGAGAACCGGCAACCAGGTCGCTCAGGATGGCCAGCCGAGCAGCCGGGCCCCAAGCGCGGCGGTCTGCAGCACATACAACTGCTCTGGAACGCTCGGGTCGTAGCCCGTGAGGTCGTGCACCCGCGAAAGCCGGTACGTGACAGCGCGCACCGACAGATGCATGCGACGAGCGGTCGCGGCGGCGTTCGCCCCGCTCGTCGCATAGGTGGTGATGGTGTCGAGCAGCGGCTTCGGCCCTCCGCGCGCCCCGCGCAGCGGGCTGAGCACGCTGTCGATCAGATCGGAGATCGACTCGCGGTCGCGCAGCAAGACTCGGTAGACCAGCAGGTCGGCGATCCGGACGACCGGCTCGGGCAGCTCAAGCAGGTCGGCGAGCCGCAGCGCGTCGCGCGCCTCGTCATAAGAGCGGACGACGCCTGCGGGCCCGGTGTACGGTCGCCCGAGCCCGCAACGCCACCGTCGTCCGCGCATGTTGGGCGAGACAGCCGCCGTGACGGCGGCGACCACCTCGTCGAGGTGCGGTTTCGTCGTCGGCAGCACGCACACCAACTGGCCTTCTTTGGTGGCGACGAGAGCGCCGTCGCCGGCCGCCGACGCGACGGCGTCCTCGACCCTGGCAACCACGGGCGTCGCGTCGCGAAACCGCCGCTCGCTGGAAAGCACAGCGACAACGTGCCCGCCGACGACGTCGACGCCGAAGAGCTCGGCGGACGTCAGGAGTCGCGACGGCTCGCCGGTGCCAGAAAGCAGGTCGTCGACGAACTCGCGTCGCGCCGCCTCCTCACGGCGGATCGCCCAGCGGCCCGCCGCCTGGTAGCCCTCGGCCGCGGCGGCGACCGCGTCGTCCGCCGCGCGCAACACCGCCTCGCCTACGTCGTGGATCGCATGTGGATCAGCGGCGTCACGCACCGCGGGCAACGCGCGCCAGGCCCGCCAGGTGGCAGACAGGTAGAGGTCGACGAGCGCCCGCAGCGGCACGCCCTGCTCGGAGGCCCGGGCGCCAAGGGCGTGGCAGCGGGCGAGGGCGCCGTCGTCCAGCCGCGCGCCGGCCGCGCTCGCCGTCGCAAGCTCGGTGAGGTAGTCGCCGAGCAGCGTGACGTCGACCCCACCGGCCTCGGTGGCCGCGGCCTCGGCGATGGCCGTCCAGGCCGACCAGGCTGACCCGTCGTCCATGTTCGGCACCTCCAGCCAGCCGCGGCCCGGCGTTTGCCGACTGACGGCAATAAGTGGGCCTCGATGTTAGCCGGGTCGAGCCCGGCGATCCATCGTCGTGTTGCCGCAGGCTGGCAACAGATCTCGTTTTGCCAGTAGGGAGTGACTCACCATGTCGAAAACCGCACGCGCGATGCTCGGCGCTTCGAGCCGTCCGATGGGCATCAGCACGGACGACGCGCAACGGTTCAAGGCACCGCGCTGCTCGACGTGCGGGTCGGTCACCCAGCTGCGCTGGATTGACGTCTCCGCCACCCCCGACAGCGAGCCGCGCTGGCAGCTGGATCGGGTGCGCTGCCTCACGCCCGGGTGTTCGCCGAACGCCGTCGCGGATCACGGGTGACCGTTCCGCTTTGGGTCTGGGCGGTCACCCTCGTCGGTCTCGGCGCGCTCGTCGCACTTGACCTGCGGCATATTCGCTCGCCGCACGAGGTGAAGTTTCGAGAGGCGCTGCGCTGGACCCTGATTTACGTTGCCGCGGCAGCGGTCTTCGGCGTCGTCATCGGCGTTAGTGCGGGGGCGCATCATGCGACCGAGTTCTTCGCCGGCTATCTGGTCGAGGAGAGCCTGTCCATCGACAACCTGTTCGTGTTCGCGGTCATTCTCGGTCGGTTCGCCATTCCGCCGCGGCATCGGCAGCGGGTGCTGCTCATCGGCATCGTCGGCGCGTTGGTGTTGCGGGCCGCGTTCATCGCGGTGGGAGCGGCGCCGATCGCGAAGCTCGCCTTCACGTTCGTCGTGTTCGGTGTTTTTCTCATCTACACCGCGATCCAGCTGATCCGCACGCATGGGGAGACCAGCCAGGACGTCGGAGACACCCGGGCGGTTCGGTTGCTGCAGCGGTTCATGCCGGTGAGCAGCGACGGGCCCGACGGCGCGATGTTCGTCAAACAAAATGGGCGACGGGCCGCCACGCCGTTGCTAGTGGCGACGGTCGCGATTCTTTCCATCGACATCTTCTTCGCGATGGACTCAATCCCAGCGATTTTCGGGATCACCCACACGCCGTACCTGGTGTTCACCGCAAACGCATTCGCGCTACTTGGCCTGCGCGCGCTGTATTTCTTGGTCGTCGGGCTGCTCGACCGATTGGTGCATCTGCACTATGGGCTCGCCGTCGTGCTCTCATTCATCGGCGTGAAGCTCGTGCTGCACTACCTGCACACAGTGAACGACAACGTGCCGGAGATCAGCACCGTGGTCTCGCTCGCCGTCGTGGCGGCCCGGGGGGTGGCGCCGTTGGGCATTCCCGACTTATTCCGGTCGGGGCCGCCGGGAGGTGTCCCGCGCGTCACCCCGGCTTCCTGCTTAATCGCTTTGTGTCGTCCGCCACCAGACGGGCCGCCACGACGGCGAGCGAGACCACGGTGCTGATCTC
>JAICYF010000285.1 GCA_025934355.1 Acidothermaceae bacterium | reverse complement strand
GACCTCACGTAAGAACGCGACCGCGTCGCCGGCGCCGAGCTCCTCAGCCCGCGACATGAAGGCTCGGATGTCCTTCGGTAGGCAGCCGCCGCCAAAACCCAAGCCGGCGTGCAAAAAGCGACCACCGATCCGCGAGTCGAGGGCGAGCGCGGCGCCAAGCTGCACGACGTCGGCCCCGGTCGTTTCGCAGATCTCCGCCATCGCGTTGATGAACGAAATCTTCGTGGCGAGAAACGAGTTCGCCGCCACTTTGACCAGCTCGGCCGTGGCGAAGTCAGTGACGAGCAACGGGATGTCGATGTCGGTGAGCGGCGCGTAGATCTCGCGCAACACCTTCTCCGCCCGCTCAGACTGGACGCCGATCACCAGCCGCTCGGGGCGCAGGGTGTCTTTGACCGCGAAGCCCTCGCGCAAGAACTCCGGGTTCCACGCGAGCTCGACTGCTTCCTTGCCGGGGGCCAACTCGGCGATGCGCTGCGCGAGGTAGGCGGCGGTGCCGGACGGAACCGTCGACTTGCCCACCACGAGGCAGTCTCGGGTGAGCAGCGGCGCCAGCGTGTCGATCGCGGCGTGCACGTAGCGCAGGTCGGCCGCAAAGCCGTCGGCCTTTTGCGGCGTGCCGACGCAGATGAAGTGGACGTCGGCGAACTCCGCGACGTCGCGGATGTCAGTGGTGAACGTCAACCGGCCCGAATCGACCTGCTTGGCGAGCAGCTCGGGAAGCCCTGGCTCGTAAAACGGAACCTGGCCCTTGCGCAAGGTCTCGATCTTCGCCTCGTCGACGTCGAAGCCGATCACCTCGAAACCGAGCTCGGCCATGCAGGCGGCGTGCGTGGCGCCCAGATAGCCGGTGCCGATCACGCTGAGTCGAAGTGCCACGAGGCTTCCTCCCCAAAAGTCCGGGACAGCTGATGCTAACCGTAACTGCCGTTTTGGTTAGATGGCCAAACCCGCATTCGGCCATCCGGGTTACGAACCGGCAAGGGTCGGCAGGCTCGGACTAGCGTCGATCTAGCGTCGATCTAGCGTCGGCCCGGCATCGGCTCGGGGTCTTGCGTCTGGAGGAGTCTGATGGGCGAGCCATTTGAGGTTTTCCGGTTGCCGGAGGAGTACCTCGCGCTGCGCGACAGCGTGCGCGAGCTCACGGCGACGCGGATCACCCCGCACGCCGCTGAAGTCGACGAGACCGCGCAGTTCCCCGCGGCCGCGTACGCGGCGCTTGCGCAGTCCGGCTTCCACGCGCCGCACATCCCCGAGCAGTACGGCGGTGTCGGCGCCGACGCGCTCGCGACCGCGATCGTGATCGAGGAGGTGGCCCGCGGTTGCGCGGCGTCCTCGCTGATTCCGGCCGGCAACAAACTCGGCACGCTGCCGTTGCTGCTCGAGGGCACTGACGAGTTGAAGGACCGCTACCTACCGCCCGTCGCCAGCGGCGAGGCGATGTTCTCGTACGCCCTGAGCGAGCCCGACTCTGGCAGCGACGCCGCGGCGATGAAGACCCGCGCCGTCCGAGATGGTGACGACTGGGTGCTCAACGGCGTCAAACGCTGGATCACAGGCGCCGGAGAATCCTTGTATTACACGGTTTTCGCGGTGACAGAGCCCGACGCGGAAAGCGACGGCATCTCGGCTTTTGTCATTGAGAAGGACGACGCGGGATTCTCTTTCGGCGCCCCCGAACACAAGTTGGGCATCAAGGGCTCGCCCACCCGCGAGCTTTACTTCGACGACTGCCGAATCCCGGGCTGGCGTTTGGTGGGTCGCGAGGGCAGCGGCTTGAAGACGGCGTTCCGAACCCTCGACCACACCCGGGTCACGATCGCGGCGCAGGCGATCGGGATCGCGCAGGCCGCAATCGACGCGGCGGTCACCTACACGGGGGAGCGGCAGCAGTTCGGCCAGCCGGTAGGCGATTTTCAGGGCGTGCAGTTCATGCTCGCCGACATGGCGATGAAGGTCGAGGCGGCCCGCGCCCTGACCTACACCGCGGCGGCCCGCTCGGAGTCAACGTCGTCCGATCTCACGTACTTCGGGGCGGCGGCGAAGTGCTTCGCCTCGGACGTCGCGATGCAGGTGACCACTGACGCGGTTCAGCTGTTCGGCGGCTACGGCTACGTGACGGACTATCCGGTCGAGCGGCTGATGCGCGACGCGAAAATCACCCAAATTTACGAGGGCACCAACCAAGTGCAGCGCATCGTGATCGCGCGCGAGTTGCGCAAGGGTCGCAACCGGTAGGACGCCGGATGCGATGATCGCGGCATGACGCAGGATCTTCAGGCCGTTCCGACCAGCGCCTCACAGATCCGGCTCAGCCGGGTCGTCGACGCGCTTGACGCGAACTTCTACGGCAACGTCCACGGTGGCGCGGTGATGCG
>JAICYF010000036.1 GCA_025934355.1 Acidothermaceae bacterium | reverse complement strand
GTCGCCGAACCGCCGGTCGGGTGATTGAAAGGTCCGTTCGCCACTCGTACACTTGTGCAGTCTGCGGACGGCATTCTCGACCGCGATCGACAGGAGCGTCATGGCCGGCACATTCACCGTTGAGTGGCTACCAGGCGGCATCTTGCTGCAGCGCCGCGGGGGCCTGTTCACGGTCGATGAGGCGAAAAGCTACGCGGCCGCGGCCAAGGCGGCGATAAAGAACGCGCCGCCCCGCTGGTGCGCGTTGGTTGACGCCCGCGAGGCGGTGGCGCAGACCGACGAGGTGCAGGCAGTTATCCAAGACCTGATCAAGTACGTCGTCGCGAACAACGTGACCCGCGTTGCGATCATCACCAAGAGCGCGTTGACCGGCATTCAACAAAAGCGCATCACGACGGCCCCCGGCATGCACGACCCGAAGACGATCGGGTTTCACCACGACTACGACGAAGCGCTGGCTGAACTGCGCGCCGCGCTGAACGGCTAGCCCCTTAGTAGCCCGACGTAGTTTTCGGCCAGGCTCGCGGAAGCCGCCTGTGACGCCACGGTGTAGTGCAACTGTGAAAGCTGCAGTTGCCGCTGGTAGGGGTCGTCATCGGGGAACCGGTGCAGCATCGACGTCATCCACCACGAGAAGTGCTGCGCCCGCCACACCCGACGCAGCGCGGTGGTCGAGTAGTCGTCGAGGCCGGTGGAACTGCCCGTGTCGTACCAGTGCGCGACGGCGTCGGCCAGCACCGCGACGTCGGAGATCGCGAGGTTCATGCCCTTCGCGCCGGTCGGCGGCACGATGTGCGCTGCGTCGCCGGCGAGGAACAACCGGCCGTACCGCAATGGTTCGAGCACGAAGCTGCGCATCGCGGTGATGCCCTTTTCCAGGACCGGACCTTCGGTCAGGCTCCACTCCGAGTCGATGGCCAAGCGGGTGTGCAGCTCGTCCCAGATCCGGCGGTCGGGCCAGTTTGCGATGTCGTCGTCGGGGTCGACCTGGAGGTAGAGCCGACTGATCTGCGGTGAACGCAGGCTCATCAGCGCGAAGCCGCGATCGGTGTAGGTGTAGGTGACCTCGTCGGCGGACGGCGCGACCGCGGCCAGGATTCCGAGCCAGCCGAACGGATACTCGCGGTGGTACTCGGTGAACTCGCTTCGCGGGATCGACTCCCGGCTGACCCCGTGAAAGCCGTCGCATCCGGCGACGAAGTCGCAGTGCAGCTCGACCCGGTTCGAACTGTGCCCTTCCTGGAAGCTGAGCACAGGTTCGGCACTGTCGAACTTGTCGATCCGCACGTCAGAAACGTCGAATCGGACGTCGCCACCAGCGGCCAGTCGGGCGGCGATCAGATCCTTCACGACCTCCTGCTGGCCGTAGAGCATGATCGAGCGGCCACCGGTCAGTTCAGGAAATGGGATGCGGTGTGACGCCCGGTCGAACCGCAACTCGATGCCTTCATGGACCAAACCCTCGTCGTGCATGCGCTTGCCGACGCCGGTTTCGTCAAGAAGGTCGACGGTGCCCTGTTCGAGCACGCCGGCCCGCACTCGCGCCTCGACGTACTCCCGGCTGCGTGCCTCAAGTACCACCGAGTCGATGTCATAACGGGCCAGCAGATGGGAGAGCATGAGCCCGGCCGGGCCGGCCCCGATGATCCCCACCTGGGTGCGCACCGTGTGCCTCCTCGAAACGTTCCCGCGGGTCGCGCGAGCTGCCCACACCGCCCTCCCGCCAGGTGTCAAGAAACAGGGCAAGAGAGCGTCCGCCTGGCGAACGCTGGTTCATATGATGGACATCGTGATGGCACACGATACCCCCAAGCCCACCGGAATTCCCTCGCGGTGTGATCGAAATCCGGCTCACGTGGTCTTCGCAGGTTGACGCCGTAGAACTGGCTCGGTACGTTCGCTTCGTGGACGTTAGTCCGCAACGCGCACAAGAGGTGACCCGGTCTTTGTCCTCGACCGCGCGCGCCGGACGTTGGAAAGGCTGGGAAGGCCAAAGCCGATGGCCGAGATCACCTCGCTGCGGCACGCGGTGGCGTCGCTAGTCCACGACGGCGACGTCGTCGCCATGGAAGGGTTCACCCATCTCATTCCGTTCGCCGCAGCGCACGAGGTGATTCGGCAGGGTCGGCGCGATCTCACCCTGGTCCGCATGACGCCTGATCTGATCTATGACCAGCTGATCGGCATGGGGTGCGCTAAGGCGCTTGTCTTCTCGTGGGGCGGCAACCCCGGTGTCGGCTCCCTGCACCGGTTTCGCGACGCCGTCGAGAATGGCTGGCCCACTCCGTTGCAATTAGAGGAGCACAGCCACGCCGGCATGGCGAACCGTTACGTGGCCGGCGCGGCTGGATTGCCCTTTGCCGTCATGCGCGGCTACACCGGCACTGACTTGCCTGAAAACACAGCGAACATCGCGTCGATCGTTTGCCCGTTCACCGGCGAAACCCTGACCGCGGTCCCGGCGCTGCAACCCGATGTCACGATTGTTCACGCGCAACGCGCTGACCGACGCGGCAACGTGCAGATGTGGGGCATCACCGGCGTCCAGAAAGAAGCGGTGTTGGCGGCCAGCCGCTCACTTGTCACGGTGGAGGAGATCGTCGACGAGCTCGCGCCCGTGCCGGGTCAGGTGATTCTGCCGAGCTGGGCCGTCACCGCGGTGGCAGAGGTCCCGTCGGGCGCCCACCCGTCGTACGCCCACGGCTATTCCGAGCGTGACAACGACTTCTACGTGAGGTGGGACGCCGTGAGCCGTGATCGCGAAACGTTTCTCGCCTGGATGGAGCAGCACGTGCTCGAGAGCGCCAACGTCGGGCGGCAGACATGAGCGACGACTGGAGCGCCGACGAGATGATGACGGTTGCCGCGGCGCGGCAACTGCGTGACAAGACCGCTTGTTTCGTCGGCATCGGGCTCCCGAGCACCGCCGCCAACCTCGCGCGTGCCACACATGCGCCGGACCTCGTGCTGATTTACGAGTCGGGTTGCCTTGGGGCGAAGCCACAGCGGTTGCCACTGTCGATCGGCGACGGGATTCTTGCTGAGAACGCCGACGCGGTGGTCAGCGTCGCGGAGGTGTTCAACTACTGGTTGCAGCCGGGCCGTATCGACATCGGTTTTCTCGGCGCCGCTCAACTCGACCGGTTCGCCAACATCAACACCACCGTCATTGGTGGCACGTACGCGTCGCCGAAAGTCCGGCTGCCCGGCGCGGGCGGCGCGCCTGAAATCGCGGCCTCGTGTCGGGAGGTCATCATCGTCGTCCGGCAAAATCTGCGAACGTTCGTCGACCGGCTCGACTTCGTGACGTCCGTTGGATTCGGCAGTGGCCCCGGCGATCGGGCCCGGCTTGGCTTGCGCGGCGACGGGCCGAAAGCCGTCATAACCGACATCGGAATTCTGGAGCCGGATCCGCGCACCTGCGAGCTCACGCTGACGCACCTGCATCCCGGCGCCACCGCAGAGCAGGCGCGGGCCGCGACCGGCTGGCCGCTCGCCGTCGCTGACGACCTGCGCACGACGCGTCCGCCGACCGCGGAGGAGCTGACGTTGCTGCGCCAGCTTGAGGCGAGTAAAACATCGAGCCAGGCGGGTGCGGGGGTCGCGTGAGCGCGGACGTCTTCGTCGTTGACGCGGTGCGCACGCCGGTCGGGCGGCACGGCGGCGCGCTCGCCGCAGTCCGGCCCGACGACCTCGCCGCGACCGTCGTCCGGTCGTTGGTTGCGCGCAGCCCCGAACTTGACCCGGCGCGCATCGACGACGTGTTCCTCGGCGACGCCAACGCCGCAGGCGAAGACAACCGCAACGTGGCTCGGATGGCCGTGCTGCTCGCCGGCCTGCCACCGAGCGTGCCGGGCGTGACGTTGAACCGATTGTGCGGGTCGGGTCTCGAGGCGGTCATCGGCGCGTCGCGAGCGATCGCGCTTGGCGACGCGTCCGTGTGCGTCGCCGGTGGCGTCGAGTCGATGAGCCGTGCGCCATGGGTGCTGCTGAAGCCTGAAAAGGGTTTTGCGCGTGGAAACGAGACCGCCTATTCGACGACGCTCGGCTGGCGCATGGTCAATCCCACGATGCCGACGCAATGGACGGTCGCGCTTGGCGAAGGCGCCGAGATTCTGGCTGACAAGTATGGGATTTCGCGGCAAGCGCAGGACGAATTTGCCCTGCGCAGTCACCAGCAGGCGGCAGCCGCGTGGTCAGCCGGCCGATTCGCCGACGAAGCCGTGCCGGTGCCCGACGTCCAACTCGAACGTGACGAGTCGATCCGTTCTGACACGACGATGGAGGCGCTGGCGAAGTTGAAGCCCGCGTTCCGTCCGGACGGAACGGTGACGGCTGGCAACGCGTCGCCGTTGAACGACGGCGCCTCGGCCGTGTTGCTTGCCGACCTCGCCGGACTGCGCACAATCGGCCGTGAGCCGCTTGCCCGCATCGTGTCGCGCGCGGTGGCGGCGGTCGAGCCGCAACTGTTCGGCATTGGTCCGGTGGAGGCGGCACGCACCGCGCTGAAGCGGGCTGGCATCGGCTGGTCGGATCTGGTGGCGGTCGAGTTGAACGAGGCGTTCGCCGCACAATCGCTGGCCTGCCTGGCCGAATGGCCCGAACTCGATCCCGACATCGTCAACGTCAACGGCGGCGCCATCGCGATCGGGCATCCACTGGGATCGTCAGGTTCGCGGATCCTCACGTCGCTCGCCTGGGAGCTGAGGAGACGTGGGGGCGGGTTCGGTCTCGCCGCCATCTGCATCGGTGTCGGTCAAGGTCTAGCGGTGGTGGTGGAAGCGTGACGAACCTGGTGCTGCCGAACTATCCGAAGTTGGTCGGAGTCCACCCTGACCTCGATTCGCCCGACTATCGCGGCACCACGTTGCGGCACCCGTTGCGCGCGCCGATCGACCTGCCCCAGCGGCTCACCGAGGTCACCGGGCCGTTGCTCGGCGAAGGCCGGCTTGGCGCGTTCGACAACGACCTCACCAAGCAGCACGACGGAGAGGCGCAGGGCCAGCGCATCATCGTGCACGGTCGCGTTCTTGACGACGGCGGAAAACCGCTGCCAGCCACTCTGATCGAGATTTGGCAGGCGAACGCGGGGGGGCGTTACCGGCACGTCGTCGACAACTGGCCGTCGCCGCTCGACCCAAACTTCACCGGGCTCGGGCGCACCCTGACCGACGACGCCGGCCGCTACCAGTTCACCACCGTCAAGCCGGGGGCGTATCCATGGCGTAACAACGACAACGCGTGGCGTCCGGCGCACATCCATTTTTCGTTATTTGGCAGGTCGTTCACCCAGCGGCTGATCACCCAGATGTACTTCCCCGACGATCCGCTGTTCTTCCAAGACCCCATCTTCAACTCGGTGCGTGACGAAAAGGCGCGGCAGCGGCTCATCTCGCGGTACGACCACTCGGCGACGATCGACCATTGGGCGCTCGGTTTTGAGTTCGACATCGTTTTGCGCGGCGCGTCCAGCACGCCCTTCGAAAGCGCGGAGGAGGACGACGATGAGTGAGCGGCTTGGCTGCACGCCGTCGCAGACGGTCGGGCCTTACCTGCACATCGTGCTGCCCTGGTCCGACGGGCCGTTCGTGGTGCCTGACGGGACCAGCGGGTCGTTCTGGGTGACCGGTCGGGTCTTCGACGGCAACGGCGATCCCGTCACCGATGGGTTAGTCGAGACTTGGCAAGCCGATCCGGACGGCCGATTCGATCACCCCGACGACCCCCGCGGCGCGACGAAGCCGGCGATCCCCGGTTTTCGCGGGTTTGGCCGCTGCGCCACCGGCACCGACGGCGAGTTCGCCATTCTCACCGTCAAGCCCGGCCCGCTTCCGGCCGACGACGGTCGCACCGAAGCGCCCCACCTCGACGTGTCGGTCTTCGCCCGAGGACTGTTGAATCGTGTGGTCACCAGAATGTATTTCCCGGACGACGTGGCCGCGAACGACGCCGACCCGGTGCTCGCCTCGATCGATGATCCGCAGTTACGCTCCACCCTAATCGCCATACCGAACGACGAGGGCGGCCTTCGCTTCGACATCCATCTGCAGGGGGCTCATGAAACGGCCTTCTTCGAGCTCTGACGGTCTGCTGAGCCCACTGTTCAGCTCGCCAGCGGTCGAACACGAGTTGTCAGATGAGTCGCTGCTGCGCGCGATGCTCGACGCTGAAGCGGCGCTCGCGCTCGCCTGCGCAAAGTGCGGCGTGGTACCGCCCGATGCGGCCGAGTTGATCCAAAAGACCTGCCAACAAGGCGACTTTGACATCGATGAGATTGGCCGGGCCGGTCAAGGGGCTGGCAATCCAGTCGTTCCACTGGTGCGCTCGATAGTCGCCCAAGTGCCAGAATCCGCGAAGCCCTGGGTGCATTACGGCGCGACCAGTCAAGACATCCTCGACACCGCGTTGATGCTGATGGCACGGCGCGCCGCGAAGATCGTGCTGGCCGACGTCGCGTCAGCGGTCGACCTTGTGGCGTCATTGACGGTCGCCCACCGCGGCACCCTCATGGTCGGCCGCACCCTCGGGCAACAAGCTGTCGTCACGACTTTCGGAATGAAGACCGCTGGCTGGCTGGTCGCGCTCGACACGACGCGCGCCCGGCTTGCCTCGACGATGGAAAGTCAGCTCGCGGCTCAGCTCGGGGGCGCGGCCGGAACGCTCGGCGTGTATGGCGCCGCCGCAATCGACGTCCTACGTGAATATGCGGCACAGCTCGGCTTAGCGGCGCCGTGTGTGCCTTGGCACACCAATCGGCAGCGCGTCCTCGAGTTCGCCGCTGTGTTGGGTGAACTCGTCGCGGCCGCTGGCAAGCTCGCGCTCGACGTCGAGTTGCTGGCGCAGACCGAGATCGGTGAGGTTTACGAAGGCGGCAGCGGGTCGCACGGCACGTCGTCCGCTATGCCACATAAGCGCAACCCCGTCGACGCGGTGCTGATCCGCTCGGCCGCGTACCGAGCACCCGGCCTCGTCGCGACGTTATTTGGGGCTTCACAACACGAGCAAGAGCGCGCGGCCGGCGCCTGGCACGCCGAATGGGAGACGCTGCTTGAGTTGATCCGCGTCACAGGTGGCGCGATGGCCAGGACGTCTCAGCTGGTCGCCGCGATCGAGGTCGACGACGCGCGAATGCGCGAAAACCTAGACATCACAGGCGGTTTGGTCATGGCCGAACAGCTCGCCGCGGTGCTCGCTCCCACCCTGGGCCGGTCAAAGGCGGCTGACGCTGTGGCGCGATGCTGCGAACAGGCGCGAAGTTCCAGGCGTCACCTTCGCGATGTCGCGCTCGCCGACAACGAACTGCGGTCCAACCTCTCCGCGGCACAAATCGACCAAGCCCTTGACCCGCTCGGGGCGTTGAACGCAATCGGTCCGCTGATTGATCGCGCGCTTGCGCAACATTCTGCGCCTGCTGCCGCTGGCGAGGGGAGCGGCCGGTGACGGCGTCCCTCGGCTTTTCCATCTACGGCGACGCGGGTGCGCCCGCGTTGCTGTTGGGCAATTCCCTCGGCACGACGTCGCAGATGTGGACCGCGCAGATTCCTGAGTTGGCGCGGCACTTCTACGTCATCGCTTTCGACCATCGTGGACACGGGAAGTCCGAGGTGCCGGCGCAGCCGTGGCAGATCGCCGACCTCGGCGCTGACGTCGCCGCGTTGCTCGACGAGCTGGGCATCCGTTCCGCTTCGTACGCAGGGGTTTCGCTCGGCGGGATGGTAGGGATGTGGATCGCCGCAAACGCGCCCGATCGTGTTGATCGGCTGATGGTCATCTGCACGTCAGCTCATCTGGCAGCGCCCGACTATTGGCAGGAGCGGGCGGCGAGGGTGCGTGCCGACGGCATGGCGTCGATAGTCGATCCTGTTGTCGAGAAGTGGTTCACTCCGGCCTTCGCGCGGCGACTTTCCCCCGTCGTCCGCGATTACAAAGAGACGATGGCGCAACTGCCGCCCGACGGCTACGCGGCATGCTGCGAGGCAATTGGCCAACTCGACCTTCGACCTGAGCTGCCGCGGATTTCCGCGCCGACGATGGTGGTCGCGGGCGCCGACGATCACGCGATTTCTCCGGAGCATGGCGCGGCGATCGCCAAAGCCGTATCTGGTTCATCGTTTGTCACCGTGGCTGACGCGGCACATTTAGCCAACGTCGAGCAGCCCGACGTGATCACCCGGCTCATGCTTGACCACCTATCTGCGAAGGAGTGAGGGCGTGGACGACGAGACGCGGCACACGCAAGGCATGTCGGTGCGGCGTGCCGTGCTGGGCGACGCGCACGTCGACGCGGCGGTGGCGTCATCGTCTGAGCTCACGTCCGATTTCCAGGACTTCATCACCCGCTACGCCTGGGGCGAGGTGTGGGGCCGGCCGGCTCTTGACCGGCGTACCCGCAGTTGCATCACCATTGCCATGTTGGTGACGCTGAAGCAGGAGCACGAGTTGGCCATGCACCTGCGCGCAGCGCTGCGGGTTGGAGTCACGCGGGAGGAGATCCGCGAGATCCTGCTGCAGACCGCCATCTATGCTGGCGTCCCGGCCGCGAACCGCGCGTTCGCGATCGCGCAGGACGTGCTGAGCCGGGAGAGTGACTGAGGTGGCGAGCTTGCCGATCGACGACGCTGACCAACCGACAACCGGGCGGGCCGCTCGCGGCTCCGACTTCGTCCAGTCGCTTGAGCGCGGGCTGGCCGTCATCCGGGCGTTCGACGCGACACGGCCCGAGTTGACCTTGAGCGACGTCGCCCGCGCCACCGGATTGACTCGCGCGGCAGCTCGTCGTTTCCTACTCACCCTGATCGATTTGGGTTATGTGCGCACCGACGGTCGGCTTTTCGCTTTGCGGCCGCGCATTTTGGAGCTCGGTTACGCCTATTTGTCGAGCTTGTCGTTGCCCGAGGTCGCCCAGCCGCACATGGAAGAGCTCGTCGCGAAGGTGCACGAGTCTTGCTCGGTCTCGGTGCTTGACGGCACCGACGTCGTCTATATCGCGAGGGTCCCGACCCGGCGCATCATGACCGTGGCGATCAGCGTCGGTACCAGGTTTCCGGCGTTCGCGACGTCGATGGGCCGGGTTTTGCTCGCCGCCCAGTCGAACGACCGCATCGAGGACTATCTCTCGTCCGGCGTTGTGCAGCAGTACACCTCGTTCACCGTCACCGATGCCGACAAGCTGCGGGCGGTGCTGGCGAAGGTGCGCATGCAGGGCTACTGCCTTGTCGACCAGGAGTTGGAGAAGGGCTTGCGGTCGATCGCCGTGCCGATTCACGACAGCGACGGCACCGTCATCGCCGCGATGAACGTGTCGCTGCATGTGAGCGGCGGAACCGCAGAGGAGATCAGACGCGACATACTGCCGCAACTGCGGGCCACCGCCGCCGAGATCGAGCAAGACCTCCGCGGCCAAAACGGCGGTTCTTCGACCAACCGCTAATCGCCGGCGAAGCCGGGTCTGGCGACCGCGAGACCCGCTATCGCTTGCGGCGCGAGCAAGGCGATCAGCACGGCCAGTGGCACCGTCCAGTTCCCCGTCAGCGAATGCAGCAAGCCGGTCAAGAGTGGACCGCAGGCGGCGATCAGGTAACCAAAACCTTGTGACATAGACGAAAGCTGTTGGGTCACCGCGGGTGTGCGGGTGCGCAGCACCATGAGGGTCAGGCCGAGCGGGAAGGACGCTCCTTGGCCGATGCCGAGGATGACGACCCAAAGGTATGGAGCGGCCATCGGCGCGAGAAGCAGCGCGAGCAAGCCGCCCGCGGTGAAAAGCACGGCGCCGATCAGCAACGGCGTTTGGGTGCGGACTCGAAGCGCGACCGCCGGCAATCCGAGGGCCACCGGCGCTTGCACCGCGGCGCTTACTGACAGCAGCGCTCCGGCGTGGCCCTCGCTGAGGCCGTGGTCTTGGTAGAGCGTCGGCAGCCAGGTCAGCACTGCGTAGAACGACAACGACTGGAAACCAAAGTAGATGGTGACCATCCACGCGATGCGATCGCGCAGCAAGCCGCGAGGGGCGACCGTGGCGACGGCGTCGGCGCCCGCGACCCGCAGCCCGGGTAGCCAGACAAGCAAAGCGATCGCGGCCGGCGCCGCCCAAATGCCGAGGCCTCCCCGCCAGCCGTGCCCGATCGCGTGCGTCAGCGGAACGCTGAGCCCGGCCGCAATGGCCGCGGAGCCGGTCAGAGCAAGCGTGTAGAGGCCCATCATCACGCCGGTGTGGTTGGGGAAGTCGCGTTTGATAAGCGCTGGCAGAATGACGTTCAGTGCGGCGATGGCACCCGCCGCGACGAGGGTGCCGGTGAACATGGTGGCGGCGTCGGGTCCGATCCGAACGACGAGGCCGACGCCGATGGCGGCACAGAAGACGGCCACTGCGCGGGCCATGCCGATCCGCCTTGTGAGCCAAGGTCCGATCGGCGCCAGCGCGCCGAAACACACCACGGGGAGCGAGGTCAGCACCGAGATGCTGACGTCAGACAGACCTAGCCCGTCTCGAATGTCGGTGACGAGTGGGCCAAAGCTGGCCACGGCGGGGCGCAGGTTCACCGCGACCAAGAAAACCGCGACGCCGAGCCAAGCGCCGACGCGCGGCTGACCGGAAGACGCCCTCACGCGGCGCGGCGATCAGCGGGTTGTGTCGGTGACGTGGTAGCCGGTTGGGAACAACCGCAGGCCAAAACGCTCGGCGATTCCCCACAGACCCTTGCGCACCCACACTGCCATCACGACGGCAACACTACCGACGATGATGAGGTACCACGCGCCTTCCGACGCGAGTGTCCGCTGCAAGACGAAGAACACGATGGTGCCGAGTATCGGACCCTCGAGCGTTCCGATCCCGCCGATCAGCACGACGAAGATCATGTATGCCGACCATTGCACGCCGTACACGTTGTGTGGCTCGACGTTGAGCTGGCTGATGGCGAGCAACGCACCCGCGCCGCCGGCGCCAACGGCGGCCGCTAAGTAGACGATCCGCTTGGCCCGGGAGACGCGCACGCCCACGTTGCGGGCCGCGGTCTCGTCGTCTCGGACGGCGGTGAGGGCCAACCCCACGCGGGTGCGTAGCAAGAAGTACGAACCCACCAGCGAAATGACCGCGACCGCGAGTGCCGCCCAGTACGTGTACGCACCGAGCACAACCGGGTCGAATCCGCCGAGGCCGGGCACGTTCGTGCCGGTGCCGCCGCCGAGCGCGGAGTCACGAATGGTGAACAGCGCCAGCACTTCGGCGACCACCCACGTGCCGATCGCAAAGTAGCCGCCGCGCAACCGAAACACCAGAAAGGAGATCGGCACCGCGAGCACCGCGCACGCCACGGCCGCGATCGGCAGCGCGAGGAAGGGTTCGACGCCGTGTTGGGCCAACCACAGCACGCCATAGGCGCCAATCCCGATGTAGGCCTGCTGGCCGACGGAGACCAAGCCGGCGTATCCGGCGAGCATGTTCCAGGTGACGCCGAGGGTTAGCAGGATGAAGAAGTCGACCAGCATCGACGTCGTGCCTTGCCCGGTGCCGTACGGCAAATAGCCGAGCACGATCAGAATGATGGCCGTCGGCCCCAAGGCCCAGCGCGACGTGCGGGTAGAACGCCTGATTCGCACCGCGGCGACGGGGGCAGCCGGAGCGGTCGGTGCTTGCGTCATGCGGGTGCCCTTGCTGGAAAGAAGCCGCTCGGCCGAACGGCTAGGACGGCGAGGAACACCAAGTGCGGGATCAGCGTGCCCATTGTGGAATCGATTTGGGCGCCGATCGTCCCGGCGAGTCCGAGAACGCAGCCGCCCGCGAGGGTTCCCCATAACGAGCCGAGCCCGCCGATGATGACCGCTTCAAACGCGAAAAGCAGCAGGCTGCTGCCGCTCGTGGGTGTGAATTGCGAGTACATGCCGTTCGCCAAGCCGGCGATCGCCACTGTGACGAATGCGATTCCGGTCGCGATTCCGGCGATGTGCCTGGTGTTGACGCCGGAGATTGCCGCCGCCTCGTTGTCGTCGGCAACCGCGCGGATCTGCCGTCCGACGGATGTTCGGGCGAGGAGGAGTTGGACGCCCGCTAACACGACGACTGCGACGACGAGAATTCCGAATCGCAGGTAGCTGATCGAGAGTTGGCTGTTGATTCGCAGCGCCTGGGTGGCAAGTTTGCCGATGCTCAGTGAGTGGCTGTCGGCCGAAAAACCTTCAAGCAAAGCGTTCTGCAGCACCACCGAGAGTCCGAAGGTGACGAGCAGCGTCGTCAATGGGCCGTTCTCAAGGCTGCGCTGCAAGAGCGTGCGCTGCGACACGTAACCGAACGCGCCAAATATCGGCGGCACGAAGAGCAGCGCCCACAACGCGTTCGTGTGCACGGACGGCAGGATCGCGACCGCGACGTAGCCGCCGAGCACGGCGAGGTCGCCGTGGGCAAGGTTGATGATGCCCACGACGCCGAACAGCAGTGACAAGCCGCAGGCGAACAACGCGTACAGCCCGCCAAGCAGCAGGCCTTGCGCGATGGCGTTGATCCAGTTCACGAGGCCGCCGCCGATCCAAGGCCACCGAAGCCGAAGTACGCCGCCTCGATCTCCTCGGTGGTGTGGTCTTGCGGCCGGCCCGCGAGCGTGGTCCGCCCTTCGAGCAAGCACTGGAAGCGCGCGGCGACCCGCATCGCCTGCGTGACGTCCTGCTCGACGACGAGCACCGCCATGTCACCACCCGCGATCGACGGCAGCGTTTGGTAGATGCGCTGCACGATGACCGGCGCCAATCCGAGTGAAATCTCGTCGAGCAGCAAAACTCGCGGGTTAGCGACGAGCGCGCGGCCAAGGGCCACTACCTGCTGTTCGCCGCCGGAGAGGTGGCTGGTCTTTTCTTTGCGCCGGTCGCGCATCCAGGAGAACAGGTCGTAGACGCGGTCGAGATTCCACTCGCCACGTCGTCCGTTCGCCGCGCCCACCAAAAGGTTCTCTTCGATCGTCATGGACGGGAAGAGCCGGCGTCCTTCGGGAACGAGCACGACGCCTTGCCGCACTCGTTGGTCGGTGGCGTGCGTCGTGATGTCGACGCCGTCGACGCGCACGACGCCTGACGCCGGACGATGCAGGCCCGCAAGGGTGCGGAGCAGGGTCGACTTGCCGGCGCCGTTGGCTCCGACGACGGCGAAAATCTCGCCGGCGTTGACCGAAATGCTGACGTCGCGAAGCGCGGCCAGCTGACCGTGCAGGACCGTGAGCCCTTCGGCGACGAGTAGCGGCGTCGTCGCGGCTGATTCCGTGTGCGCGCTCATGACTCTGTTGCCGGTTCACGTGGTGCCGTCGTGCCGCCTGTGTCGGCGGCGTGAGCGGTTTGAGCGACCTCGGCGACCGTTGACTCCGTGCCGAGGAAAAGTTCTTTGACCCGCTGCTGGCTCAACACATTGCGCGGTTCGCCGTCCGCGATCAGTTGACCGATCGCGAGGCAGACCAGCCGGTCAACCGTTGAGAGCAGGGCGCGGACGACGTGCTCGATCCACACCACCGCGATGCCGCGCGCGTTGACGGCGCGCACGATGGCGACGAGCTCGGCCACCTCGGGGTCGGTGAGACCGCCGGCGACTTCGTCGAGCATCAGCAGACGCGGGTTGGTGGCTAGCGCGCGGGCGACTTCCAGTCTCTTGCGAGAGAGCAGGCCAAGCCGACCGGCTGCTGTGTTGGCGTGGCGGTCAAGGCCGGTCTCTGTGATGACCTCCATCGCCAGGTTGCTGGCGGCGGCGCGTCGCAGCCCGGCGCCTTGATGGGCCGCCACCAGCACGTTTTCGAAAACTGTCATGCCCGTGAAGGGATGCGGCACCTGAAACGTGCGCGCGATGCCAAGCCGGCACCGCGCGGCGGCGTTGAGGCCGATGACCGAACGACCGTCGAACTTGATGTCGCCCGAGTCGACGGGAAGGTCGCCGGCGATCATGCCGAAGAGGCTGGTTTTTCCGGCGCCGTTCGGGCCGACGATGCCAAGAGTCGCACCGTCGGCCACGTCGAACGACAAAGAGTCAGCGACCAAGACCTGCCCGAACCGCTTGCTCACCGATTCGAGCTGGAGAAGTGCCGTCATAGACGTGAAGACCTACGCGTTCGTTGGCTCGAGGTCGCCTTCGATAGGGGCGTCCGGGTTGGCCGAATTATCGACGATCTTCAGGTCGTAGGGGAACTTTCCGGTGCCTTTCTTCCACTGGACGCCGGCCGGCTTCATGATTCCGACTCCCGGCACTGGGCCGCCTCCGAAGTTGAGCGCGCCGCACATGCCGGTGTAGTTCATCGTGCGCAGCTTGTCGGCGACGTCCTTGGCGTCGTGCGGGTCTGACGCCTTGGTGAACGCGTTGTACGCCACTTCGAAAAGCGAGTAGGTGCTGCCAAGCGACTGCACCCATTGCTTGCCGGTGGCCTGGGTGAAGTTGTCGCCGAGCTGTTGCGCCGTGGTGCCGTCGATGCTGCTCTTGTACGGCATGGTCGGTGTCCACCACGCGTCGG
The DNA here is from genome assembly GCA_025934355.1 of Acidothermaceae bacterium. GTDB lineage: Bacteria > Actinomycetota > Actinomycetes > Acidothermales > Acidothermaceae > JAICLV01. The sequence goes on along the minus strand of JAICYF010000036.1, from coordinate 7,573 downwards.
TCGCGATGTTGATGACGAGGTCGCCCAGCGCGACGACGTCGGCAGGGAAGAGCAGCACCTTCGCGACGGTGGCGAGCTTGGGCTTGAAGCCCTGCTGCGCGGCCTGCTTCCAGAACACGTTGAAGTCTGGGGGCAACGGTCCGTTGACGTAGATCTCGCACTGCTCGCTCTTGAACTTGCTGATCATCGCGGTGTAGTCGGTGGTGCCGTCGGCGTATGCGCCGCCGTCGACGCCCGTGTAGCCCTTGGGTTGCAGGAGCGGTGGCCAGCCCTGGCGGAACGCCGTGCCGTCGGCGTCGTTCGGGAACATCTCCGCGACCTTCTTGTTGTTCGGGATCCGATCCCACATCGGGATGAAGGTTTTACCGAATTCCGCGAGGCCGAAGAAGAACATCGTCGTGTACTGGAAGGTGGTGCCTTGCTTCGCGCCTCGACCGAAGTACCACGACTCCCACGGGACGACGGTGGAGACGCACGGCACACCTTGCGACTCGCAAACCGAGGCGACCGGGTTTGTGACCTCGGGCGTGGAGGTGACCAGGATCATGTCGACCTTGTTCGAGGTGATCAGTTGCTTGGCCACCTGCGACGCTCGGTTGGGGTCTGACTGGCTGTCAGCCACGACGATGTTGACGTCATAGGTCTTGGAGCCGACCTTGATGCCCTTGCTGAACGCCGAGGATTTGCGGATGGTGTCGACAACGTAGTTGTCGGAGAGTGCGAAACCAGCGAGCGGGCCGGTCTGCGGCGAGACAAACCCGATCGTGATGGTTTTCTTGCCCGAGCCGCTCGAGCCGCCTTTCAGGCCGGAGGAGCATGCGTCGAGCAACCAACCCGCGCCGAGCGCGGTCGCGCCTGCGCCGGCACCACGCAGCAGCGTCCGTCGACTCAGCACCGGGCCGAAGTCGGGTTGAGGGGTGGGGGTGTCGTCAGTGGTGCCGGCTGTCATGTCGGGACTCCACTTCACGGGGCCGAATGGCCAATGGGCGGCGGATTGAAAGTGTGTTCGCATTGCGAAGGGGTGTCCGCATGCTGGATGACACTCTCGGCGCTTCGCGCCACGCATGTCAAGGATCAGTGGGTCACGATGCGGAGTCTTTCGCCGTCCGGCTTCGCGCGCGTTGTAGTAAATAGGCCGCCGCCGGGCGGCGGCGGGCGACTCCGATTACAGGTGCGTCACGCCGCGGTCCGTTGACTCGGCCACCCGGTGCGGCTAGCTTCATATATTGAACACACGTTCGCTTTGCGAACGCATCGGTTCCTTCATTTGCGTGGCCTTGGAGGCGTTCATGACCCTGCTCGATTCGACAACGTGGACGGGGCAGGTCTTCTCAGATGGGTGGCGTGAGTCGCTCGGCGGCACCCGTCAGGTAGCTGAACCTGCGACGGGCAATTCGCTCGGCGTCGTCGGCATGGCGAACGCAGAAGACGTTCGACAAGCGGCCGCGTCTGCGGCGAAGGCGCAACCAGAGTGGGCCGCGATGCCGTTCGCCGAGCGGGCCGCCATCTTGCGCCGGGCAGGCGAAATCATCGAGCGGGCGGCCGACGAGATCCACTGGTGGATCATTCGCGAGGCTGGCTCCGTGTTGCCTAAAGCGCAGCTCGAAACGCACGTCGCCGCGCAGGAGTGCTTTGAGGCGTCGGCGCTGCCCTCGCGACCCAGCGGTCAGATACTGCAAAGCGAACAGCCCAGGTTCAGCATGGCGCGGCGGGTGCCCGCCGGCGTGGTCGGCGTGATCGCGCCGTTCAACGTGCCGCTGATTCTCGGCATTCGTTCCGTCGCTCCCGCACTCGCACTCGGCAACGCGGTGGTCTTCAAGCCCGATCCCCGCACCGCCGTCTGCGGCGGCGTGGTCATCGCGCGCGCGTTTGAAGAGGCTGGACTCCCCCCGGGCGTGCTGCATATGCTGCCGGGCGCCGTCGAGGCCGGCGAGGCAATGGTTACCGACCCCCACGTGCGGGTCATCTCCTTCACCGGGTCGACCGCGGCCGGCCGCCGAGTGGGAGAGCTCGCCGCCCGCCACCTCAAGCGCGCACACCTCGAGCTCGGAGGCAACTCCGCACTGATCGTGCTCGACGACGCCGACCTCGCGTTGGCGGCGTCGGCTGGCGCGTTCGGCTCGTTCTTGCACCAGGGCCAGGTCTGCATGACCACCGGCCGGCACCTCGTGCACGAGTCGGTGGCTGACGCGTACACCGAGGCGCTGGCCGCGAAGGCCAGCGCGCTTCCGGTGGGCGACCCCGCCACTGGCCAGGTCGCGCTTGGTCCGATCATCGACTCGGCGCAGCGCGACAAGATTCACGGTCTGGTGACCGCCAGCGTCGAGTCGGGGGCGCGACTCGCCGCTGGCGGCACCTATGAGGGCCTCTTCTACCGCCCGACCGTGCTCACCGACGTCACCCCGACGACGCCTGCATACGCGCAAGAAGTGTTCGGGCCGGTGGCACCTGTGATGCGCTTCTCGACGCTCGACGAGGCTGCTCGTCTCGCCGCCGACACCGAGTACGGGCTGTCGCTCGGCATCTTGACCGCCGACCCGCTGCGCGCGCTCGAGTTGGCCAGCCGAATCCCGAGCGGCATCGTGCACATCAACGACCAGACGGTGAACGACGAGGCGCAAATCCCGTTCGGCGGGGTGGGCGCGTCGGGCACCGGGTCGCGGTTTGGTGGCGCGGACGCGAACGTCGACGCGTTTACGGAGACCCAGTGGGTCACCATGCGCAGCGACATCGCGCCGTATCCGTTCTAGATTCGTTGCAGGTGATTCGTCGGATCAGTCGCACATAACCTCGACGGGCTGGAGGAGCATTCGCATGACGCGTCGCAATGAGCCGCCGTTTCGCGCAGATCACGTGGGGAGTCTGTTGCGGCCGGCCCGGCTGTTGGAAGCCCGCGCCCAGCGCGCCGCCGGAGCGATCTCCGACGACGCTTTGCGTCAGGTTGAAGACGATTGCATCCGCGACGTGGTCGCGATGCAGCGCGACGTAGGTCTCCAGTCGGCGACCGACGGCGAGTTTCGCCGCACCGCTTGGCACATGGACTTCATCTACCAACTCGGCGGTATCAGCCAGGCCGACGAGAAGATACACGTGCAGTTCTTCAATGAGCAGGGCACGCTGGATTTCGCCCCGGCCGCGTTGCGAATAAGTGACCGGGTCAAGCTGGGCGAGACCATCTTCGCCGACCACTTCGAGTTCCTGCAGCAGCAGGTGGGCGACGGCGTCACGCCGAAGCTGACGATTCCATCGCCGAGCATGGTTCATTACCGCGGTGGCCGGGCCGCCATCGACGAGCAGGTGTATCCCGACATCGACATGTTCTGGGAAGACCTCACCGCGGCGTACGCCGACGAAGTGCGCAGGCTCGGCGACCTCGGCTGCCGGTACCTGCAACTCGACGACACCAGCCTCGCGTACCTCAACGACCCGCGCCAGCGCGAGTTGATCGCGTCGCTCGGCGGAGACCGTGAGCACCAGCACGAGGTTTACATTCGCAACCTCAACCGAGTGCTCGCGGCCAAGCCGGCGACCATGCGGATCACCACACACATGTGCCGTGGCAACTTCCAGTCGTCGTGGGCGGCCGAAGGCGGTTACGACTTCGTGGCCGAGGCTCTCTTTGGCGGGCTCGACGTCGACGGTTTCTTCCTCGAGTACGACGACGCGAGGTCGGGCGACTTCTCGCCGCTGCGCTTTGTGCCCGAGGGGAAGTACGTCGTCCTCGGTCTGGTGACCACGAAGCGCGGTGCGTTGGAGAACAAGGACGACTTGAAGCGGCGCATCGACGAGGCCGCCAAGTTCGTGCCGCTTGATCAGCTCTGCTTGTCGCCGCAGTGCGGATTCTCCTCAACAGTCGAGGGAAATTCACTGAGCTACGACGAAGAGGTGGCGAAGCTGCGGCTCATCGTCGAAACGGCCGCCGAAGTCTGGGGGTGACCTCACCGCGCGGCTGATCGATATCCACAGGTCTCGATCGGGTTAGCGCTAGCGGCGCCGCTAAACCGGCATGCTCGCAGGCATGTCAAGCCATCGTGCGACCGCACAGACATCGCCGCTCAAGCTTCGCACGCCGCTCGACATCGTCGACGCGGTGCCGCACCTCATCGGTTTCCAGCCGGAGGACTCGCTCGTTTGCATGTCGCTGCGCGGCGATCGCAAACGGCTAGGCGTGGTGAGCCGGGCTGATCTGCCGCCGGTTCGCTTCGCTCGTCAGTTCGCAACAGAAACCGCTCGCTATCTCAAGCACGACGGCGCGCAGCACGCCATTTTGGTGTTCTATCCGGCCGACGAGGGTCCGAAGAACGGGCGACTCATCGCATTGCTCGCGGCTCTCGAGAAGGCGCTCGACAAGCAACGCATCAACCTGGTCGAAGTGTTGTGCGTTTACTCCGGGCGCTGGTGGTCGCTGCTCTGTGACGACGACGAGTGCTGTCCACTTGACGGAACGCCGATCGATGAGCGACGCACCTCCTTAGTGGCGGCCGAAATGGCGGCGAGTGGGCGGGTGGTGTTCAAATCACGCGCTGAATTGGAGGGGACGCTTGAGCCGATGCGAGGCGCGGCCGCGGGCGATATGCGCACTGAGTTGTCGCGGGCGCGATCCGAGATGCAGCGTCGAATCGCGGCGGGCGACCGGGCCGCCGTCGCGGCCGAATCCATCGAGCTTTATGACGACGCCGTTCGCGCCCGACAGCAGATCGTGGAAACGTCCGCCTCACTGAGTTCGGCCGACGCGGCGCGACTCATCGTCGCGCTCGACGACATCTTGGTGCGCGATCAAATCCTGACTTGGTCCGAGGGCGTTCGCGGGGAGGCATTGCAACGGCTGCTCGCGGAGCTGGCGCCGCGTGCGATGAAGGGTCACGAAGCGCCAGTGCTCACCGCGTACGCGCTCGCCTGTTACGTGCAGGGCGATGGCGCGTTGGCCGGCATTGCACTCGACCGTGCCAGAAGGGCCGATCCCAGCTACAACCTGGCGCGAATCATCGACGATGCTTTGCTTCGCTGTGTGAACCCGGCTGTGCTGCGTGCCTGGCTGCGTGAACTGTGCGACGACGTGATTGATCCGCCGAGCAGCTAATGTCGGGAGCGTGTGCACGGTGGTGTGTCGGTGGCGGCCGGAGGAGCGTTGGCCGGTTCAGCTGCTCGCGCTGCGCGACGAGTTGCTGAGTCGGGCATTCGATCTGCCAGGGCAGTGGTGGCCAGAACAACCGGCTGTTGTTGGTGGTCGCGACCGCACCGCGGGCGGCACCTGGTGTGCGAGCGATCCGGCAACCGGTGTCACCGCCGTCGTGCTCAACCGGCCGCAACCTCGGGTTGCCGCGCCAGGTGCGCCGAGCAGGGGGATGCTGCCGCTCGCCGCCGTCCGACATCAAGAGCGCTGGCCGCAGCACCTAGATGTCGAAAGGATGGCCGGATTCAATCTCGTGCTCGTCGCGCCGCACCAGGCGCACTGGTGGTGGTTCGACGGCGAAGAGTTGCGAGAGGCGCCGCTGCCATCCGGCGTGTCGATGTTCACCCCGCGCGGCAAGCTTGACGACGTTGACCCGCGGCTGCTTTCCGGCCGCGCTGAATTGACGGAGCCCGACGCTCCCACAGCCGCCACGTGGAGCGATTGGCTGCGGGTCCTTGAGACTGCGCAACCGAGTCCTGATCCGATCTCGCTACTCGTCCGCAAGCCGGTCGGCGACGACAGCTACGAGACGGTGTTCGGGCAGTTCATCGCCGCGACGCCTGGTGAGCTTCGCCTTGATTACCAATCACACCCGGCGCAACGCCTCACGAATCAGTGGACGACGCGGCGCTGGCTCGGTCAGCCGACTACGACGTGATGTCCGCCGTCGTCAGCCGCGCCCACGCCGCGCTGCCGAAAATCGCGGTGTAGGCGATCGGAACCAGCAGATTATGGGCGATCGACGTGAGCGAGTACGTACTCCTCAGCAGGTCGCCGAAGTCGAGCCAGTGATGGGTCAGCAGGATTCCGCGAATCGATCCGAGCTGTGGCACGGAGTCGAGCACCGCGAAGGCGATGACCAACGCGACGGTGCCGGCCATCGCGCCGATCGGAACCTCCGTCAGTGTCGACAAGAAGAACGCCAGCGCAGCCAGGCCAAGCAGGTCGATGAACACGAACATCGCGACACCGAACGCGCGCCCGAGGCCGCTGGCGAAGGGGATGGTGTCTCCTGACAACAGCGTCACGCCGTGGGAGCCGAACAGCGCTAGGCCGGTGAGCATGCCGACGAGCGCGACCAGCGTGATTGCCGCCGCGAGATAGGCCAGCGCGCCCAGACCTTTGACGACGAGCAGGCGGGTACGAGACACCGGAACGGTGAGCAGGTAGCGCAATGTGCCGGTGTTCGCCTCGCCCGCGATCGCGTCGCCGCACACCACCGCGACCGCCAACGGGAGGAAGACCGGCAGGCAAATCGTCAACGCGGTGAACGCGAGGAACAACCCGTTGTTGGTGAGTTGGCCGATAAACGCGGGTCCGCCATCGCCAGGCCGCGGGGTCGACAACTTGACTGCGGTGCCGATCAGGATGGGAACGGCGCCGAGCACAACCAGCATCGCTAGATTTCGACGGCGCCGAAACACCAGTCGCAGTTCGCTTCGCAATTGTCGCGCGAGAACGCCGTGATAGCGCTGGCTGGTCGCGATGTCGACGCGCGGCGCTAGGGCAGTGTCAACGAACGACATCGAAACCCTCCCCAGTGAGTTGCACGAAAAAGTCTTCAAGCGCCGGACGCTCGACGCGCAGCCCATACACCGGAACGCCGCCGGTGACGAGCGCGGCATTGATTCGATCCGCCGTCAACTCGCCCATATCGGCGAGCAGATATCCCGGTCCCTGTTCGGATACGTCGACCCCGAGGCTGGCGAGCACCCGAAGGGCGTCGTCCGTGTTTGTCGTCTCGACTCGCAGTTGGGTGTTGGCGCTTTGAAGCACGTCGGCAAGCGAACCCTGCCGGAGCAACCGTCCGGCGCTCATGATGCCTACGTGCGAAGCCACCTGTTCGATTTCCGCGAGCAAGTGGCTGGAGACCAGCACCGTCGTGCCGTCGGCGGCGAGTTCGCGAATCAAGGTACGCACTTCGCGGGTGCCTTGCGGATCTAGCCCGTTGGTCGGCTCGTCGAGAATCAGCAAGTCACGCGGCCGAAGCAAAGCCGCGGCGATGCCGAGTCGCTGCTTCATGCCGAGCGAATAGCGCCGATAGTTCTTCCCAGCCGCGGCGGTGAGACCGACTCGGTCGAGCGCAGACGCGACCCGACGCTTCGACGTTCGCGGATCCGTGCTCGCGTCGAACGCGTCGAGTCGACGCAGGTTGTCGCGCCCGCTCAGGTATGGGTGAAACGCGGGGCCCTCCACCAGCGTGCCGACACCGGTGAGGACGTCGGCCGCGCGGGCCGGAATCGACCCCCCAAGCACTTCGACCGACCCGGCGTGCGGTGACATCAGACCAAGCAACAGCCGAATCGTCGTCGTCTTGCCCGATCCGTTCGGCCCGAGAAACCCGAACACCGAGCCGCGCGGCACCTGCAGATCGACACTGTTGACGGCGACGTGGTTGCC
>JAICYF010000168.1 GCA_025934355.1 Acidothermaceae bacterium | reverse complement strand
TGCGTTCGACGACCACCACCCGCTCATCAACGCGAAGCGACCACGCCAGCTGGCCGTATCCGACGTCGACCGCGACCACCTGCGCCGCGCCTTCACGCAACAACACGTCGGTGAACCCGCCGGTCGACGCGCCCGCGTCAACGCAACGCCGGTCGCGGACGACGAGGCCGCGCGGCAAGAAAGCGCGCAGGGCGCCGGCGAGCTTGTGACCACCGCGAGAGACGTACTGCGCGCGCTCGCCGTCCGCGAGCTCGTCGACGAGCAACGGCTCGTCAGCCGCGATGGCGGTGGCGGCTTTGGTGGCCACCCGGCCCGCAACCCGAACCCGCCCGGCGGCGACCAGCTCGGCGGCTTGGCCGCGGGAGCGCGCCAAGCCGCGGCGCACCAACTCCGCGTCCAACCGCGCCCGTCGCACGCCGGCTGCCTAGGCGCTGTCGAGATCGGCGAGCGCGTCTTGCAGCCGGCGATGCACGACCTCGTAATACGCGACGTGCTCACCGGTGGGCAGCGCATCCAGCTCGACCAGCGGCGCGAGCGCGTCGTCGACAGCGGAAACACCGGTGGTGGCGGGCAACTCCCAACCGGCAACCTCGGTCTGCGCCGACTCGAACTCGACCGGCTCAGGCCCGTCGTCTGGCATTGGCTCGTCCAGCTGCTCGTCCAGCTGCTCGTCCAGCTGCTCGTCCAGGGGCATGTCGTCGCTCACGAGACCACGTTACCGGGCGAGCCAGTCGTCGGACGCCGACCACGCACAGGCTGCGATAACCTCCGCCGAAGACACCGACCAGAAGGGGCTGATGTGGCCAGCGTTGAGGAATGCGATGAGGCCATCAAGCTGCTCGCCACCCGATTTGGGGCGGACGGCGGCGCCCGATCCGGTGGGCTTGACCGCAGCGTGAGCGCCAACATCACTGACCTGGGGTTGCGCTACCGCGGGCACCTGCACGATGGGATCCTTGACGATATTCAACGGGTTGGCGACGACGACGCCGCGGGACAGATCCGGTTGACGATGGGAAGCGACGATCTGCGCGCGCTCGCCGCCGACGAGGTCTCTATCGGCGACGCTTGGCGCTCCGGCCGACTGCGGCTCCAAGCATCGTTGCCGGACATGCTGCGGCTCCGCTCGATGCTGTAGCGCGCCCGTTTCCTCAGCCGATCTCGAGACGGCCGAGGGCACGCGCAGCGTCGGCCAGTTCCTCCCCCGCGTCGTCCGCGACCCATGACAAGGCCAGCAGCGCGCGGAGCCCGTCGACCGGCGGACCGTCCCCTGTCAGCTCGACCTCGCCGCGCGACCCGTCGCGGCTGCGACGCGCGATCCATTGGCCGCAGCGCGCGCCTTGTTCGTCAACCACGACCTCCGGCTGTGGCTCGAGTAGCGCCGACAGGTCGCAGCCGAGATAGGTCGGCCGGTGCTCGGCGGGCGCGCACAACAACTCGGTCGCGCTGGTCACGCCGGTCATGACGAGCAGGCTGTCGGTTGCCGCCGCGTTGGCGCCCTCAATGTCAGTGTCGAGGCGGTCGCCGACGACGAGCGGATTCCGTGCGTCGAGCCGCCGCACGCCCTCTGCGTGCAATGGCAGCTCGGGCTTGCCTGCGACGACGGGCTTGCGGCCGCTCGCGGTCGCCACGACACCGACAAGCGAGCCGTTACCCGGCAACAATCCGCGCGGACTCGGCAACGTCACGTCAACATTGGTGGCCACCCACAACGACCCCGCACGCACCGCGATGGCGGCCTCCGCGAGGTCCTTGTAGCACAGCTGCGACCAGAAGCCTTGCACCACCGCGTCAGGTCGATCGTCCGCCGACGCCACCGATCGCAACCCGGCGGCCTCGACGATCTCGCGCAATGCCGGGCTACCGGTGACGAGGACGGTCGCCCCTTCGCCGAGCCGCTCTCGAACCACCGACGCGGCCGCTTGCGCCGACGTGACCACCTCGTCGGCGTCGGCCGGCACCCCGAGCTCGCGCAGATGCGCCGCCACTGTGGCCGGACTGCGCGACGCGTTGTTCGTGACGAACGCGAGTCGCATGCCCGCCGCGCGGGCCTTGGCCAGCGCCGGCGCCGCGCCTGAAACCGGTTGCGGGCCGATATAGACCACGCCGTCCAGATCAAGCAGTGCCACGTCGTAGCAGGACGCGAGCGGTTGCGCCGACGGGCGCAACCAGGGGCGTTTGGAACCGTCGTCGCTCACGAGCCTCCTTCAAGCCGAGCACGCGCCATCCGCAGTTCCCGACCGTAGTGCGCGACGTCAGGGCGCATCGCGTTGGCCAGCGCCAAATGTTCGACCGCGGTTTGCAGATCTCCGGTGCGGGCGGCGCTCAGTCCAAGGGCGAACTGGGCGTAGTCGTCGGCCGGATTCGACTCGATGATCCGCGCGAAGCTGTCCTTCGCTTGGCCATATCTGCCGGCTTGGAACTGGGCCCGGCCAAGCGCCTCCAAGATGGCGCGCGAGTGCGGCTCGGCGGCCGCGGCACGGGCCAGCAACTGCTCGGCCGCGGCCGGGCTGCGGGAGTTGAGCAACTCAAGACCGCGCTGATACCAGTCGTACGGACCTTGAGATGACCCATCGGTGGTCGACGTCTCGCTCATGCCATCTCCTTGCCCAGCCCGCTCGCCCAGCCCGCTTGCCCACGCCACTTGCCCACGCCACTTGCCCAGACGGCTTGCCACTCCCCGCCGCAACCGCTGACCCTTCGGCGGCCTTACCAACGGTCCCCAATAGCATCGGGCGCACTAGCTCGAACCCGTAACAGCCAGTGCGCTCGGGAGCCCGATGCCAACGTCCACCCAGCTGTCAGCGCGGCTGCGACTGCTGCCATTCCGCGCCGTCCGCTTCGCCGCGGTCGGCGACTTGGGCGCCCTCGTCTGTCCACCGTACGACGTCATCGACGAGGAGGAGCGGCGCGCGTTACTTGATCGCGACCCGCACAACGCGGTCCGGCTCATCCTCCCCGACGGGCCGACGCCCACCGATCACCGCCCGGACGACGACAGGTACGCGCGCGCGGCGGCGCTCTTTGACGAGTGGCTGGCCGACGGTGTGCTCGCCCCTGACGATGAGCCAGCGCTGTACGTGTACCAGCAAAGTCGCGCGGGCCGCGTCTTGCAGCGCGGACTGCTCGGCGCCGTGGTCTGGCAGCCGCTCGACGGCGGGGTGATCCTGCCGCACGAGAACGTGCGGTCCGGGCCGGTGCAGGATCGGTTGGCACTGATGACCGAGATGCGCGCCAATCCGGAGCCGATCTTCCTGCTTTACGGGGGAGGCGGCCCGGCGAGCCGAATTTCCGCGGCGACAGTCGACACGCCTCGGCTCGCTTACGCGCAAACGCCGGACGGCATCACGCACGAGTTGTGGGCCATCACCGATCACGCGCAGCTGGCCGAGATTGACGACGACCTGGCCACCCGAACCGCCATGATCGCCGACGGGCACCACCGGTACACCACCTATGGCTACCTGCGCGAGGAGCTGGGCGGCTCCGACGGCGTGGCCGGACCGTGGGACGCCGGCCTCACTCTGCTGGTCGACGAGACCGCCGGAACGCCAGACATCCGGGCCATCCATCGGGTCATTCCGGGGCTGGCCATGCCGGAAGCCGTGGAGCGAGCGGCAGCGGTCTTCGACGTTCGGCCGCTCCCGGGCGCCGACCATTCGTCGGCGCTTGCCGAGTTGGCCGCCACGGAAGGCCCGGCTTACGTCGTAAGCGACGGCGCGACGTTCACCCTGCTGTTCGCACCGGACGCCGCCCGCCTCGCCGCGGCCAAGCCCGCAGACCACGCCGACGCGTGGTGGCAGCTGGACGCCAGCGTGGCCAGCGTCTTACTCATGGGTCAGCTCTGGGGGGTGAACGACACACCGGGCGAAGTCGAAGCCGAGCACGATCCACTCGCCGCATTACGAATGGCCAACGAAAGTGCCGGCGTCGCTCTGATGCTCAATCCCGCGCCCCTCGCCGGCATCGTCGCGGTCGCCGAGGCGCGCGAGGCGATGCCGCGCAAGTCGACGCTTTTTTTGCCAAAGCCCTGCTCGGGATTCGCGATGCGCGCTTTTCGGTTCGAAGAGTAGCCGCGGCTCGGTTGGCACTTGCGATTAGGCGCGCGCCTTCTTCGCGACACTGACCTCGACCTCACACCGGCTCGCCGTGCCGCCAGCGCCTCGCCAGAATCGTCGCCGTAAGGCGCCCTGCACCTCGAGGGTGTCGCCCGCCGACCAACGCGCGGCGATTCGCTGAACGTTGGGCCGGTGCGCCACGCAATCGATCGTGTCGACGCCTGGCGATCGCGGACCGGACTTGTCGGCCTCCCGATCGACCACCAGCCGCCACACCGTCAACTCGTCGCCGCTGGGAAGCACCCGCACCACCGGCTCCCCCGACAACCGACCTACCAACCGCACCTCGTTGACCGCCTCAACAGCCATCCGCGACCTCCCGCCGAATCGAAGGAAGGCTTGAGCATCGCAGCGACTGGCTCCTTGACGACGTCCGCTTGAAGCAGCTGTTGGGACATTCCTGAAGAGGTGCCGCTGTGGAAAGCCCTGGGTTACTGACCTGGCGGCTCCTCGAACAGCAGCAGGAGCTGCTCCTCCGCCTGCCGATCAGCACGCGGCCCGTCGGTAGCACCGGCCCCTGTGCTCTGCGTGGCGTCGAGCTCGTCGATCCGTTCAGACGCATCGGTGTCGCCGTCTGCGTCAGCAAGGGCCGCAGCGACAAACCAAAGCCGTGCCTCGTCGCGTCGGTCAGCGGTCAACAACGCGTCGGCATACGCGTAAAACAGCCGCGCGGACCAGGGGTCGCGGCGGTCACGATCCAACTGAGGGCCCTGAAGCGCAACGACCGCGGCGTCGAGTTGACCGAGGTCACGCCGAGCCCCCGAGACGACAATCTTCATTTCGACCGCCGCCGTAGGCTCGAGCCGCGCCACGTCTGGGACGGCGGCCAGCGACAGCGCTCGCTCCGGCCGTCCGAGACCCCGCTCGCAATCGGCCATCACCGGCAGATGTTCGACCGATCCGGTCAGTCGCCGGTAGGTGCGCAGATCGTTGAGGGCCTCCGCCCATTTCCCGACGGCGTACGCGCAAAGTCCGGCCGCCTCTCGCACGCAAGCCAATCGCGGCAGGATGCGGCGAGCAAATGCGGCGTGCGCGTAGGCGAGTTCGGGATCGTCGTCGATCAGTCGGCCCGCCATAACCAGGTGCTGGGCGACCGCTTCTGCAGCTGACTTTGACGCCGTCCGCAACTCAGCGCGGGTCTCGCGCGGCAACTCGGCGCCGGTGACGTCCTCGTCGATCGGCGGCGCGGCCACCTCACGCGCAGACCTCCGCGGCGGCCGATCAGCGCGATCCGCTTGGGGTCGCGCACTCCGATCACCCTGCGGACGCCCACCCCGATCACCCTGCGGACGCCCACCCCGATCACTTTGCGGACGCCCACCCCGATCACTTTGCGGACGCCCACCCCGATCACTTTGCGGACGCCCACCCCGATCACCTTGGGGCCGGGAGGGCCGCGCAGGTCGTCCGTTCTCGGATGTGCCGCGGCGACCGGACGTCTCCAGACCATTCCCGCGCTCGCTCACACCCGACGAACGTCGAAACTCGGCAGCAGCACTCGGCTGCCGATCGTCACGGCCGGGCCGACCTTCGCGACGGCCCGCGGTGCCTCCGGCGCCACGGCCGGTCGGCGCCTCACGATCCGGTCTCCCGGCGAACCGCGGCCGCCGGGTCGAATCCGGACGCGGACCACGCTCCACGCCGTCGGTCCGCGGACCGCGCTGCACGCCGTCGGCCCGGCCGGTGCGTGGCGCGGATCCCGAGGCTGGCCGTCCCCGGCCGTCGCCAGGCGACCACCGCGGCTGCTGCCCACGCGGGGCGCCTCGGCCACGCTGCTCGCTACCTTGGCCAGGCTGCTGGCGCCCGCCCCCGCGCTCCCCGCCTTGCCGCCGGCGCTCGCCGCCACCGCCACGTTGCTGGCCGCCACCGCCACCTTGCTGGCCGCCACCGCCCCGTTGCTCGCCGCGATTGGCGCGTTGCTCGCCACTGTCGCGTTGCTCCACGGGCGGTGCCTCCTCGTCTGGACCGGAAACGCATAGGGCCGAAACGCCTCGATCTGGAAATGCATAGGCCCGGAATTGCTTTGAGGGCCACCCGCGAACGGGTGGCCCTCAAAGAAGTATGTCCGGCGGCGTCCTACTCTCCCACGCGGTGGCCCGCGCAGTACCATCGGCGCTGAAGGGCTTAGCTTCCGGGTTCGGAATGGGACCGGGCGTGTCCCCTTCGCTATGACCGCCGTAACTCTATTGAGATGTCAGCCGGATTCCGACCGTATCTCGGGAGCTGCTCAGTGGACGCGAGTTACTTTGTGGTCAAGCCCTCGGCCTATTAGTACCGGTCGGCTGCATGCGTTGCCGCACTTCCACCTCCGGCCTATCAACCCTGTGATCTAGCAGGGGGCCTTACCAGGTTGACCCTGTGGGAGACCTCATCTTGAAGCGAGCTTCCCGCTTAGATGCTTTCAGCGGTTATCCCT
>JAICYF010000004.1 GCA_025934355.1 Acidothermaceae bacterium | reverse complement strand
TGGATGTCGTCCTTGGTTGAGCCGGTGGGGTCGTCAAGCGCTCCAGACGCGAGCAGCTCGTCGATCGCGCCAGCCCGCGCCTGCATCGTCTGGGTCTTGTCTTCTGCGCGCTGGATCGCGAGGCCGACATCGCCCATCTCCTCGGAGATGCCGGAGAACGCCTCACCGATCTTGGTCTGCGCCTCGGCCGCCGTGTAGGTGGCCTTGATCGTCTCTTTCTTGGTGCGGAACGCGTCGACCTTGGCCTGCAACCGTTGAGACGCGAGCGTCAGCTTCTCTTCCTCGGCCTGCAGCGAGGCGTGCTGGGTCTGCAGGTCGGTCACCTGGGTCTGCACCGCCGACTTTCGGGTGAGCGCCTCACGGGCGAGGTCTTCACGACCCTGCGCGAGGGCGGTCCGAGCCTGGCCGTCGAGCTTGTCGGACTGCTGTTGCAGCTGCTGCATCTGCAGCTCGAGCCGCTTGCGTGACGTTGCGACGTCGGCGACCCCCCGCCGCACCTTCTGCAGCAATTCGAGCTGCTTGGTGTAGCTGTAGTCGAGCGTCTCCCGTGGGTCCTCGGCGCGGTCCATGACCTTGTTCGCCTTGGCCTTGAAGATGAGCGACATGCGCTTCATCAGACCAGCCATCGATGTCGACCCTTCTCGTGCGCGGCTCGGGGTTCGGCTCGCCTGCTCCGGCGCGCCAGTGTCCACCCTATGCGCCGACGAGCGTGCCCGGCAGTGGGTTCCCGCGAGCGCCGCGCGACCGTTCGCCGCGGCTGGCTACTCTTGAACCGTGTTCAAACGCTCATCCTCCGTTGAGGCCGACCCCGCGCCCGACGACGACGCCTCGGCCAAGGCGCCGGCCGGCTCCAAGGGCCGGGCCACTCCGAAGCGAAGCGTCGCGCAGGCGCGCAACCGCACCACGGTCATCGCGCAGGGTGGCAAGGGTGGGAAGGGCGGCCGGGCGTCTCGCGCAGAGGTCGCGGCGCGGCGAGAGGCGTTTCGGCGCGGCGACGAGAGCGCGTTGCCCGCGCGCGACCGCGGGCCGGTTCGACGCTGGGTGCGCGACTACGTCGACTCCCGGCGCAGCATCATCAGCTGGTTCATTCCCGCGGCGCTCGTCATCTTGCTGTTGTCGCCGTTCGGGACGATCGGCGCCGTCGTGCAG
Source organism: Acidothermaceae bacterium (assembly GCA_025934355.1). Taxonomy (GTDB): domain Bacteria; phylum Actinomycetota; class Actinomycetes; order Acidothermales; family Acidothermaceae; genus JAICLV01. The sequence goes on along the minus strand of JAICYF010000004.1, from coordinate 41,058 downwards.
GTCGTGTTCGTCGTCGCGATCATCGTCGACACCACGCTGATGACCCGGCGCATTCGCACGCAGGTGCAGCAGCGGTTCCCCGGCCAACCAACCAAAGGCCTCGGCTACTACGCCTTCAGTCGGGCGATGATGTTTCGCCGCATGCGAATGCCCAAGCCGCGGGTCGAACGGGGCGCCAAGATCTAACACCAGCGGTCGGACGTAAGGTCAGGCTCATGGAGTTTCGACACCTCGGCAAGAGCGGTCTCATGATCAGCGAGATCGCGTACGGCAACTGGATCACCCACGGTTCACAGGTGGAGGCTGAGGCCGCGCACGCCTGTGTGCGCGCCGCGCTCGACGTGGGGATCACGACCTTCGACACCGCCGACGTCTACGCGGGCACCCGCGCTGAGACCGTTCTGGGCGAGGCGCTGGCCGGCGTCCGTCGCGAGTCATACGAGTTGTTCACCAAAGTCTTTTGGCCGACCGGCCCGGGGCCGAACGATCGCGGGCTGTCGCGCAAGCACATCATCGAGAGTTGCAACGCGTCGCTTCGTCGCCTGCAGACCGACCACATCGACCTGTATCAAGCGCACCGCTACGACGTCGAGACGCCGCTCGAGGAAACCCTGCGCGCGTTCGACGACCTGGTGCGGCAAGGCAAGGTGATGTACATCGGCGTGAGCGAATGGACTGCCGCGCAAATCGCCGACGCTTTGCGCATCGCCGACGAGATGGGTTTCGACCGCATCGTGTCGAACCAGCCGCAGTACAACATGTTGTGGCGGGTGATCGAGCCCGAAGTGGTCCCGCTGTCGGAGCAAGAGGGCATCGGCCAGATCGTGTTTTCGCCGTTGGCGCAAGGGATTTTGACCGGCAAATATGCACCTGGGCAGCCACCTCCGGCGGGCTCTCGCGCAACCGACGAGAAGGGCGGCGCGAACTTCATCTCGCGTTGGCTCTCCGACGACGTGCTCACCGCGGTGCAACAGCTCAAGCCAATCGCGGACGACGCGGGCATGTCGCTCGCCAAGATGTCGCTGGCGTGGGTGCTGCAAAACTCGAATGTGTCGGCGGCCATCATCGGCGCATCGCGGCCGGAGCAAGTCGTCTCGAACGCCGAGGCATCGGGCGTGCTGTTGGACGCCGAGATCATGAAGCGCATCGACGAGGTGCTCGATCCGATCGTCGAGCGCGACCCTGGTCAGGCGCAGCAACTCGCAAAGCGGCCATAGCGCGCGGCTGCCGCTCGTCACGGCCAGCGACCGTCCGCACGCGGCGGGCCCCCACGCCGGGGTGTCAGACATCCGGGTGTCAGACATCATCCGGGGTGTCAGACGTCCGGGGCGTTAGAGAAGGGCGTCCTTCTTCGAGCGAAGTTTCGTCTAACAGGCTGGCTAATTCCTTCGCTCGGCTGGCCGAGTAAATGGCGACCGCGGGCCGCTGCTTCATCGTCCGAGGCGCTTTGCTCTGAGTCATAAGTTCTGAGTCGCCGGGTGGCTCATTTGCCACAGGTCTTCCGCGCGTGACCCGGAGCTGGTGGCGTGACTCAGAGCTGGTGGCGTGACTCAGAGCTGGTGGCGTGACTCAGAGCTGGTGGCGTGACTCAGAACATATGACTCAGAGCAAAGCGCCTCGCCAAGGAACCCAGTACGTCCGAGCCGGCGCGAGCCGGACCTGCGCGAGCCGGACCTGCGCGAGCCGGACCTGCGCGAGCCGGGCCCGCGCGAGCGCCAAGCCGAGCCCTAACCGAGCGCTCTTCGGTATCGCACTTCGGGCACCGCAAAGCCCGGCAGTTGCTCGATCCGCATCTCGCCGTCGAACGTCCAACCTCCGGCCTCATAGAAGCGCCTCGCCCGAGTGTTGCCATCGAGCACCCACAACGTCGCGATCGCGAATCCCGCACTGGCGAGCGACTGGACGCACTCGGTCATCAACGCGCGTCCCACGCCGCGACCCCACGCCGACGACAGCGTATAGATGGCCGCCAACTCACCGGTTTCGGACGACGCGCGCTGGTCTCGGCTGGGGCAGATGTGCGCGAAGCCGACGACGCCTGTTCCGTCGTCCGCGATAAAAGCGCCCGACCGCGGCAGATCGGCGCTCGCGAGGATGCGACTCCACCGCTCGGTCCTGCGCGCGACGTCGAGACTATCGAGGAAATCCTGCGGCATCAGCCCGGCGTAGGCGTCGCGCCAGGACGACACCTGCACCGCGGCCATCACGGCGGCGTCCGACACAACCGCTGGACGGATCCTCACCCGCCGTCGTGCGGGTCGAGGCTCATCGGGCCGTAGACGACCCGGTCGTCCTCGAGCAGGCTCACCCGGGCGACCCCTCCGGCGAGCAACCCGCGCCACTCCTCCCCCAGCCACGACTCGGCGTCCGACTGAGTGGGGAACGTCTCCGCCGGCGGAAGGTCAAGAGGGCCGACAGGCTCGCCGTCCGCGCTTTCGTACCGCCAAGTCCATCCCATGAGCCGAACGCTACCGCGAAGCCGAGGCTCTTTGACTTCACCACCGACGGCGTGGTTTGCTCAGCGCGGAAAACAACTGAAGACGCGTCCGATGTGCAGGGGAAGCCGGTCTGAATCCGGCGCTGACCCGCAACCGTAGGCCGCCACCAATCGCGCGAGAGCGAGCGAGAGGCAGCGGCGAGCCGGAGTACCTGCCGGGCGCGAAGAGGCTCCTTATTTCCGTCGAGGTTCGCGGGGCGGAGCCCGGGTCACCCGGCCCGACCTCGCCCCCACGTCGCCGCTCAGGCTTCGTGGGGTTTGTCATGTTCGGGCCGGCCGCGGGTCTCGCTGTTCGCGGGCGCCGACCCGTCCCCGAGAGGAAGCACATGCCCGCACGTTCGGCCCGGCTTGCGCTCGCCGCAACCGCTTGCGCGGCCCTCGCGCTAGGCGCCGCCACGCCCGCGCTCGCCGCCACCAGCAGCACGGACGTCGGGCTTTTCGGCGTCCAAGACCCCACGTACGACGGCGTTTACCGGCAAAGCCTGGCGATGGTCGGGCTGCTGGCGACCGGCCACACCCCTGACGCGAACGCGATCAGCTGGCTGCTGGCCCAGCAATGCTCCGATGGCGGATTCGCCGCCTACCGGGCCGACACCAGCAAGCCGTGCGACCCGAAGAGGGAGGACGAGAACGCGACCGCGGCCGCGATCCAAGCCCTCGCCGCCCTGCACAAACCCACCGACACCGCGCTGGCTGCGTTGAAGAAGTTCCAGCTCCCTGACGGCGGCTTCTACGACAGCGCGGCATTTGGCGCTCCAGCCTCCGACGCGAACTCCACCGGGCTTGCCCTGAGCGCCCTTGCTGCGCTTGGTGTGGATCCCTCGACCGTCACCAACAGCGGTAAGACTGCTGACGACTACCTGCGATCTATCCAACTCGCATGCGCCGCGACGGGTGGTGGCGCGTTCGACTTCCAGACCGAGAAAACCCTTGCTGCCAATGATTACGCGACCGTCCAGGCGTTGCTCGGGCAGCTCGGCAAATCGCTGACTGTCGCTCCAGCGACTCCGGCGGCGACCGTGCCGACATGCACTGATCCCACCGACGCCACGTCGTCCGCCTTAGCGGCGGTTTCGTATGTCGCGACCCGATTGATGAACGCGAAGGGTGCCATCCCGTCCTCGCTCGGCAGCGGCACCGACTGGACGACGACGGCGAACGCGGTGCTTGACCTCGCGGCGGCCGGGCAAGGCGCCGACGCGTTTAACGCCGGGCTCGCCGCGCTGCAGGCGAACGCGAAGTCCTACGCCGCGACGGGCGCCGGTGCGTCAGCCACGCTGCTCCTTGTCGCGCACGCGACCGGCGTCGATCCGACGAACTTCGGCGGTCTCGACCTAATCGCCGCGCTGACAAACAGCGAGCGCGCGGCCGCCCCGAGTTCAACACCCTCGGCGACACCCACGCCCGTTGCCACGCCAACCGCGACGCTGCCGATGACCGGCGCGAGGGACGTCGCGGCGACCGCCGGCGTCGGCGCCGCGTTGATTTTGCTTGGCGGCGCGGTGTTGTTTGTCAGCCGACGTTTCGGCAAGGGCGCCACGTCGTGAGTCTCGGACGGCGATGCGCGGGCGCGATCCTCGTCGCGCTCGCGCTCGTCGTCGCGGTCGCGAGTTTTAGCCGGACGGCGAACGCCGCGACCGCTTATCGGTACTGGACCTACTACGTCTCGCCGCCCAATGCCGCGGCATGGTCGTACTCCCAACGCGGGCCCGCGTCGGAACATCCGCAGGACGGTGAGGTGCAGGGCTGGCGGTTTGCGATCCAGGCCGATCGGTCCGGCGGCCTCACGCCGAGAGTGGCTCCCGATTTCGCAAAACTGTGCGCATCACAGCCAGCCACGGCAGGCAAGGTACGGGTCGGCGTCGTGCTCGACTTTGGTGTCGCGGACGACGCGCCCGCGGGCGAACATCCGCCGGCGAACGTCGTCACCGGTTGCGTCCTAGTCGCTGACGGCGCCAGCGGAGTCGACGTGCTTGACGCGGCGGTTGGCGCTGCGAACGTCCGGATCGGCCAAGGCTTGATCTGCGGCATCAGCGGATATCCCAAGTCGGAGTGCGCCGACGTTGTTGCCGCGCCCAAGCCGACGGCCGCGAAATCCGCCAGCCCGAAAGCGCCCGCGCCGGCGAAAATAACGGCAACCGCGACGCCGACGCCTGCGGCGACGGTGCCGGCCGATCAACCGGCCGCGTCGGCGCCAGCGCCGACGACAACGGCGACGCTTGAGTCAACGGTTGCCCTCAGTTCTAGCGCGGTACCGCCGAGCACCGCTGCAAGCGAGTCGGTGGCCACCCTCAGCGATCTGAAAAAGCCGTCCAACAAGACGTTCCCGACCGCCGCGGTTATCGGCGTCGTGTTGGTTCTCGGGCTCGCCGTCGCCGCCATCGTGCGCGGGTTGGGCGCTCGGCGATGACGAAGTCGTTACATCCCGGCGCGTGGTGGGCGTGGGCCTTGCTGCTCGCCACCGCGGCGACTCGCACCACAAATCCCCTGCTGCTAGGGCTTTTACTCGGAGTCGCGGCGTTCGTCGTGGCTGGCCGTAGAACCCAAGGCCGCGCGTTCGGCTTCTTCTTGCGGCTCGGCCTGCTGGTGCTCGCGATGCGGCTGCTTTTCGAAGCGCTCTTCAGCAGCCCGCTCCCAGGGCACGTGCTCGTGCGACTGCCGAGCGTGCCGTTGCCTTCTGCGCTGGCGGGCTTACGCATCGGCGGCGCCGTCACGGCCGAGTCGTTAGTCTCGGCCAGTTACGGCGGCCTGCAACTTGCCACCCTGCTGATTTGCCTGGGTGCGGCGAACTCGCTGGCCAGTCCGCGCCGGTTGCTGCGTTCGCTGCCCGGCGCCTTGTACGAGCTCGGCGTCGCGGTCACCGTCGCGATGTCGTTCGCCCCGCAGTTGGTGCTCGCAGGCTCGCGGGTGCGGCGGGCCCGACGGCTGCGCGGCAAATCGACGTCCGGCCTGCGCGGCTGGGTCGCAAGCGCGCTGCCTGTGCTGCAAGACGGGCTGGAAAGCTCAATCGAGCTTGCCGCCGCGATGGATTCTCGGGGCTTCGGCCGGCGCGGCGTGGTTTCCGCGGCGCGGCGCCGCGCCACGTCGTCCGCACTCTTGATCGGTCTGCTGGCCGTGGCGGCGGCCATGTACGGTCTGCTCGCCACCGGTTCCCCCGCCGTCATTGGACTTCCGCTGCTGCTCGGTGGCAGCGGAATTGCGGTCGCCGCCGTGCTGCTCGGGGGGCACGGCGTCGTCCGCACCAAGTACCGGCCCGACTCCTGGGGCGCCGCCGAATGGCTGGTCATCGCATCTGGCCTCGCCGCGACGCTCGGCGTGGTCGGCGCCGGCCGGGTCGCACCGGGATCGCTGCACACCAGCGCCTATCCGATTGTCGCGCCCGCACTGCCATGGCCGGCCGTGGCTGGCATCGCGCTCGCGCTGGTTCCGGCCTTGCTGTCGACAAAGCCGCGGCCACAGGCGCGTCAGGTCGAGACCGGCGAGTTGATCGGAGCGGCTCGGTGATTCGCTTCGAACACGTGTGTTTCCGTTACGCAGAAGCCGAAACCGCGACGCTGCGCGACGTCGACCTTGACATACCGGACGGCGAACTGGTGCTCGTCATCGGACGCACCGGCGCTGGCAAGTCGACGTTCTTGCGCGCGATCAACGGGTTGGTGCCGCACTTCACCGGCGGCACCCTCACCGGCCGGGTCAGCGTCGAGGGCCGCGACACCCGGCATAACCCACCGCGTGAGTTAGCCGACGTCGTCGGCTACGTGGGCCAAGACCCGCTCAGCGGTTTCGTCACCGACACGGTCGAGGAAGAGCTCGCGTACGCGATGGAGTCGCTCGGCTTCGAGGCTGCCGTGATGCGTCGGCGGGTCGAGGAAACCCTTGACCTACTGGGCCTTTCGCTGCTTCGCGACCGTCCGCTCGTCGAGTTGTCGTCGGGCCAGCAACAACGGGTTGCGATCGGCTCGGTGCTTACGGCGGGTCCGCGGGTGCTGGTGCTCGACGAACCGACCTCAGCGCTCGATCCGCCTGCCGCCGAAGAGGTTTTGGCAGCGCTGACCCGACTGGTGCACGACCTCGGCATGACGGTCGTCATGGCCGAGCATCGCCTCGAACGCGTGGTGCAGTACGCCGATCGCGTGCTGCAGGTCTCGACCGAAGGCGCCGTCGTCGACGGTTCGCCGGTGGCGGCGATGACGCGCGCGCAGGTGGCGCCTCCGGTCGTTGAACTCGGCCGCCTCGCCGGTTGGCAGCCCCTGCCCCTGTCCGTGCGCGACGCACGTCGGGCCGCGGCGCCGCTCAAGGAACGGCTTGCCCGCCTGGGCAAACCGCCGCAACCCGGTCGCAACGTCGGCAACGTCGGCAACGTCGTCGCGCGCGCCCGCGATCTCGTCGTCCGATATGACGACGTCGTCGCACTCGCCGGGGTCGACCTCGATGTCGCGGCTGGCGAGGTGGTCGCGTTGATGGGCCGCAACGGCGCCGGAAAGTCGACGCTGCTGGCGAGCCTTGTCGGGTTGCTCAGCCCCGCGCGCGGCGAGTTGGCCGTCGACGGAAAGCAGCCGCACCGGCTCGCGTCGTCCGAGATCGTGCGGCTCGTCGGGCTGGTGCCGCAGGAACCCGCCGACCTGTTCTGCGCGGAGTCTGTGCTCGACGAATTGAACGCCGACGGTCACGGTGCACGCGCGCAACGCCTGTTGGCTCGGCTTTCGCCCGACCTCGACCTCGCGTCGCATCCGCGGGATTTGTCGGAAGGGCAGCGGCTTGCCGTCGCGCTCGCGCTGGTGCTGGCCGCCGCACCGCCGTTGCTGCTGCTCGACGAACCGACCCGCGGGCTTGACTATCCGGCGAAAGCTCTGCTGGTCAACGTGTTGCGCGAGTATGCCGACGGCGGAACCGCGATCGTCATTGCGACGCATGACGTCGAGTTGGCGGCTGACGTCGCCACCCGAACGGTGGTATTGGCCGATGGCGAGATCGTGGCCGACGGTCCAACCGATGAAGTGGTGACAGCGTCGCCTGCGTTCGCGCCGCAAGTCGCGAAGATTCTGCACCCCCTGCCGTGGTTGACCGTCGCGCAAGTACGCGCGGGGCTCGAGACGGGCGCGCTGTGACGACAATCGCCGTTCACTCAACAGCGCGGACGACGCGAGCGATCCGGCTCCGCCCACGCTCGGCCGTGTCGCTAGCGATCGCCAGCCTGGTCGGCATTTTCGCCTTCGCTTGGCCGTTCTTGCTGCGGCGCCCGTCGTCGTCCGGAGTAGCGCATTCGACCGACGCGCCCTGGATATTTCTTGTTGTCCTGCCGCTGCTCCTGATTGTGGTGCTCGCGGAGATCTCCGAAGGTGGCATCGACGCAAAGGCGATCGCCCTGCTCGGGGTGCTGGCTGCCTGCGGCGCCGCGTTGCGCATGCTTGGCGGCGACGTGACCGGCGCGTCTCCCGTGTTCTTCTTGCTGATGCCCGCCGGGCGAGTGCTTGGCCGTGGATTCGGTTTCACGCTCGGGACGTTGACGTTGTTCGGCAGCGCGCTGCTGACCGGCGGCGTCGGTCCTTGGTTGCCCTTCCAGATGTTGGCGGCCGGCTGGACCGGCCTGTTCGCGGGATGTCTGCCGCGGGCGACAGGCCGCCTCGAGGTGCTGCTGCTCGCGGCGTACGGCGCGGTGGCCGGTCTGGTGTACGGCGCGATCACCGATCTGTGGTTCTGGCCGTTCAGCACGACTGGTTTGTCGCCGCAGATTTCCTACGTGCCAGGGCAAAGTTGGCTCACGAACCTGCACCACTTCTGGGCCTTTTACCTGACGACGTCGCTCGGTTTCGACATTCCCAGGGCGGCGGCGAATGCCGCGTTGGTGTTGGTCGCTGGACGCCCGGTGCTGTCGGCATTGCGTCGAGCGGCTCGCAAGGCGGCATTCGACGTGGTCCCTGAGTTCGCCGAAAGTCGCTGAGGGCATTGGAAGTCACTCTCCTGGGCACCGGTGGCGGATCGGGCTGGCCGCATCCGTTCTGCACCTGCGCGTCGTGCTACGCGGCTGCCGCGGAGGGCGAGATCCGCGCCCACAGCAGTGCGTTGATCGACGGCGTGCTGCTGCTCGACTGCGGGCAAGACGTCCCGCGTTCGGCGGTGCGCTTCGGCGTCGGACTCGAGCGCGTGCGGCACGTGCTTGTCACGCACGACCATCACGACCATGCGAACGGCGCCGCGCTGCTCTGGCGACGCTGGGCCGGCGTCACCGAGCCCCTCGACGTGTTCGGGCCGCGCTCCGCGCTCGACGCCCTGGCGATGTGGTTGCCGCCGGACGATCCGGACGTGGTCTTCCGCCCTTTGCTGCCAGGCGAGATCGTCACCCTCGACGGTTACGTCGTGCGCACGCTCGCGGCTGAGCACGACAGTGACGGCGCGCTCCTCTACGACATCACTTCCCCTGACGGACGACGGTTGCTCTACGCCACCGACACCGGCCCGGGATTCGACACCCCGGACGACGCCAGATACGACCTCGTGTTGCTCGAAGAGAGCTGGGGTGACAACACAACGCACGCGAGCGGTCGGCACCACGACCTGACCACGTTTCCGCTGACCCTGCAGCGCCTCCGCACACACCACGCCATCGACGACGACAGCCGCGTCCTCGCGATTCATCTCGGCCATGGCAATCCGCGACCGTCCGTGTTGCGTGGGCGTCTCGCGGCCTGGGGCGCTGAGTTGCCCATCGACGGCGACGTGATCCAAGTCGGCGCCCCGTCACCGCTGCGTGCACGTCCGCAGCGCGTTCTTGTGCTCGGCGGCGCACGGTCGGGCAAATCCGCCGCGGCGGAGCGGATGCTGGCTGCCGAACCGTCAGTGTGTTACGTGGCCACGTCGTCCGAGAACAACGACGACCCGGAGTGGACGGCCCGGATCGCAGCACATCGCGCACGTCGTCCGGCTTCGTGGACGACGGTCACCACCACGTCGCTGGCCGAGTTGTTGCGCACGCGAAAGGCCGACGATCCGCCGATGCTCATTGACTGCTTGACATTGTGGCTGTCGCGGATGATCGATGACATCGGGCTGTGGTCGGCGTCCGACGAGATCGCGGCCAAAGCCGCGGATGCCGCGTTGGCCGCGACAATCGACGATCTCGTCGAGGCGTGGAGCGCGACGCACGCACGAGTCGTCGCGGTGAGCAACGAGGTGGGCGGCGGCATTGTCCCGGAACACCGCAGCGGACGTCGCTTTCGAGACGAGCTAGGTGCTTTGAACGCCCGACTGGCCGCCGTCTCTGACGACGTTTTGTTCGTCACCGCGGGGATTTCCCACTCACTTCACCGATCGGACCACTGATGCTTGAATTCCCCGCCGTTCCGGGCTTGGACGCCGCCGCACAGGAGCTTGCTCGCGCCCGACAGAATCGACTGACCAAACCGACGGGTGCGTTGGGCAACCTGGAGCAACTGTCGATTTGGCTCGCTGGGGTGCAAGGCGGGTGCCCACCAACGCCGCCGTCACGGGTTGCCGTCGTGCTGTTCGCTGGCGACCACGGCGTTGCGTCGTCCGGAGTTTCGGCTTACCCGGCCGAGGTCACCGCGCAGATGGTGGCGAACTTCGTCGCGGGTGGCGCGGCGGTCAACGTGCTGGCCGCGCAGGTCAGTGCGTCGGTGCGGGTGGCCGACCTGGGGGTGGCATTCGATCTGCCCGGCGTCGAACTGCCGCCGGACGTCGTCAAGTGGCGGGTGCGCCGATCGTCTGGCCGCATCGACGTTGAAGACGCTTTGACGATTTCCGAGGCGCAGCAGGCAATTCTCGCCGGGCGCCAATTGGCCGACGAGGCGATTGACGGCGGGGCCGACCTGCTGATCCCCGGCGACATGGGCATCGGCAATACCACCCCGGCAGCGGCGATCGTCGGAGTGTGCGCGGGTGTCGACGCAACGTCGGTGACGGGGCGCGGCACCGGAATCGACGACGCAACATTGGCCCGCAAACGCGAGGTGGTGGCGTCGGCGATGCGGCGAGCGGCAACAGACAGCGGGTTGTCGCTTGTGTCATCAATCGGCGGTGCCGATATTGCGGCAATGGCAGGGTTCTTGGCGCAGGCGGCGATTCGGCGCACTCCGGTGCTGCTCGACGGCGTTGTGTCTGGCGCGGCCGCGTTGGTCGCCGAGCGGCTAGCGCCTGGTGCGCGCGCGTGGTGGTGGGCCGGGCATCGTTCTGCCGAGCCGTCGCACACCATCGCATTGCGTGAGCTGGGCCTGACGCCGCTGCTCGACCTCGGACTTCGGCTCGGCGAAGGCACGGGCGCGCTGCTCGCCGTCCCGTTGTTGCGCGCAGCTGCGGCGACCCTGTCGGAGATGGCGACGTTCGACGAGGCACACGTCAGCGACCGCGATGCCTGACGGTCTTCGGCTGGCGGTGACGCTGTTCACCATCGCGCCGCTGCGCGGGGCGAGCGCCGATCGGGAGACCGCGCGGCGCGCGATGCTGTGGAGCCCGCTCGTGGGAGCGATTCTCGCCGGAGTCGCGGCCGGCGTGCTTTTCGTCGCGCGCAACGTGTTCCCGGGCCCCGACGTGTGGGTTCACGCCAATCACACAGAACTCTTCATCCCTCCTCTGCTGTCAAGCGCGCTCGCTCTCATCACACTCGCGCTGTTGACGCGCGGACTGCACCTGGACGGCTTCGCCGACACGGTCGACGGGCTCGCGTCGCACAAACCAGCGCCCGATGCGCTTGCGGTGATGAGCGATGGACCGGTCGGAGCGTTGGGCGCGGCGGCGTTGGTGCTGTTGCTGCTGACCGACGCGCTGGCACTCTCGACGAGCGTGCTCGACCACCACGGCACCCAGGCGTTGGTGATGGCGACGGTCACCGGGCGGGTGGCGATGCTGTGGGCCTGCGGGCCCGGCGTCCGGGCCGCGAAGGAATCGGGCATGGGCGCACTCGTGGCCGGTTCGGTGTCACGTGTCGCCGCTACGGCATGGACGCTCGTGCTCGCAGCCGGCGCCTGGTGCTACGGGCTCTTCGACTCCGAGGTCGGGTCGCTGCATGGCGCGGTGCGCGCGGTGTTGGCGGTCTTCGTCGCGCTGCTCGTGGCGTGGGCGGTTCGGGCGCACGCCGTCCGCCGCCTTGGTGGCATCACGGGTGACGTCCTCGGGGCGCTGTGCGAGGTCGCGATGTTCGTCAGCCTGCTGGTGAGCGCCGCCGGCCGACCGTAGCCGCCGCTCCAACCCGCCCTAACCGGGCCGGTGCCCGGAATCCTCGCCGAGTGAAGGGTTTGGGTCGCGAAAATAGCTGAATTCGCAGCCCAAACCCTTCACTCGACCGGGGTTCGGGGTCAGACTCGGGCGGGTTCGGGTCAGCTCGTCCCGAACCTGGCGGCCTCGAGGATGTGCTTCGCCACCTGGTCGGGCACGCCGCCGTCGACGTCGACGATGAGGTCGGCGAGCGCCTCATACTTCGCCTCCCGGCCCTCATATAACTTGCGCATGGCTTCTTCGGGATCGGCGCCGAGCCAGGGCCGATACGTCCCTTGCACCCGCGCCACAAGCGTCTCGACGGTCGCCCGCAGATAGACGACGAACGCGCCGGCGTGCAGTCGCGCCGACACCTCGTCATTGAGGACGACGCCCGCTGCCGCGCCCGCCACGACCGGCGTCTCCATCGCCAAAACCTTGTCCACTGCGGCGAATTCCGCCTCACGCATGGCCGCTTCACCGCGTTGCTGCAGCAGGTCACGGGTGGGCATGCCGGACAGCTGCTCGACGATCTCGTCGTTGTCGATGTACGGCCAACCGGTGAGGTGCGAAATTGCCATCCCGACCGTGGTTTTCCCCGCGCCCATCATCCCGATGAGCACGATCCGCGTGCCGTCCCTAGCAACCGTCATGCCTGCGGACTCCTGTCGACGAACGGCGGTTTGACGACGCGCGTCGGGCACGGCCGACCACGCACGTCGACGACAACCTCGTCGTCTTCGCTAATCGTCGGCGCCAACAACGCAAGCGCGATACCGACGCGCCGGGTCGGTGAGAAAGTCCCGCTGGTCACCTCGCCGACGGTCTCGCCGCTGGCGTCACGCACCGGCATGTGCGGGCGAGGGATGCCGCGGTCAAGCGCGACCAAACCGCGCAGCACTCGCTTCGGGCCCTGCTCGCGCTCCGTTAGCAAGACGTGGCGGCCCCAAAATTCCGGTTTCTTCCAGCCGACCGCCCAGCCGACGCGCGCCTGGTTCGGGGTGATGTCGAGCGACAAGTCCTGCCCGTGCAGCGGATATCCCATCTCGGTGCGCAACGTGTCACGCGCCCCCAGGCCGCATGCTCTCGCACCGAATCGCTCGCCCGCTTGGAAAATCCGGTCCCAGGCAGTGATCGCGTCTGCGGCCGGGACGACGAGTTCGTAGCCGTGCTCGCCGGTGTATCCAGAGCGACACAAGGTAGTCGGGACGCCATCCCAGTCGGTGTCGAGGAACGCCATGTAGTCGAGTTCGGGCCGCAGGCCCGCGTCGTCCAAAAGCTCTTTAGATTGAGGCCCTTGCACCGCGATGACGGCAAACTCTCGATGCAGATTTTCAATTCGGACGTCGGGGGGCGCGGCGGCGCTGAGGCGGCGCACCACCTCGGCCGTGTTGGCGGCGTTGGGGACGAGGAAGCAGTCGTCGTCGCCGCGCAGGTAAACGATGAGGTCGTCGACGACGCCGCCGGATGCGTCGTCGCAGCACAGGGTGTACTGCGCCTTGCCCTGGGCGATGCGGTCGAGGTCGTTCGTGAGGGTGGCGTTGAGGAACGCGCGCGCACCCGGGCCGGTGACCGAGGCCTTGCCGAGGTGCGAGACGTCGAAGACGCCGACGGCGTCGCGGACCGCCGCGTGCTCGGCCAGCACTCCCCCGCCGGCGTACTCCAGCGGCATCGACCAGCCACCGAACTCACCGAGCTTTGCCCCGAGGGCGACGTGGCGGTCGTGCAGCGGCGAGGTCAGCAACGACTCCATGGCCGGGACGCTACCGCCTGGGCCGGGCGGGCTCGATGCCGCGTTCAGTGAACGCGTTTTTCCACAGCGCTGGCAATCGCGTCACGCCAAGCGGGCAGCGCAGACCACGCCCGCACCGAACGGCGGCTCGCGTCGCAGGGTTGTCACACACCGGCTGCGGATAGCATCCGGAGCGTGAGCGAGATCTCCTTGAGGCGAGCCGACCCTGCCCGAATCGACGCTGATGCGGTGGTCATCGGCGTCATGCGAGCTGCGGACGGCGCGGCAGCGCTCGCTCCGGGCGCGGAAAACATCGACGCCGCCCTCGACGGCCGCCTGGCCGAGACGCTGGCCCAGCTCGGCGCGACCGGCAAGGCTGGCGAGCATCACCGCATCGCCACCTTCGGCGCGACCGGCGCGCCCGTCATCCTCGCTGTGGGGCTCGGTGACGCGCCCCGCACCCGACGCGCCAACCTCGACCCTGAGCAGATCCGCCGCGCGGCCGGCGTCGCCCTGCGCGCACTCGCCGGCGCAAACCACGTCGCCCTCACGTTGCCGACGAGCGGCAGCCAAGGCATTCGACCGATCGCCGAAGGCGCGCTGCTTGGCGCGTACGCCTATCACCGCTACCGCAACGCCTCGAAGGCCGACCACCGCGACCCGGTCGCCGCCATCTCGATCGTCGTCGACGACGCGCGGTCGGCCGAGGCGAGAAAAGCCCTTGCCCGGGCGCAAATCGTCGCCGATGCTGTTTGCGCGGTGCGCGACCTGGTCAACACCCCGCCGTCCGACCTGCACCCCAAGGAGTTCGCCGACTTCGCGGCGAAACTCGCCGAAGAAAACAATCTCGACATCGAGATTCTCGACGAACGCCAACTGAAGAGAAGCGGTTTCGGCGGCGTCATCGGCGTCGGCCAAGGTTCCGTCAACCCACCACGACTCGTGCGCCTCGAATACCGCCACCCCCGAGCCAAGAAGACAATTGCCCTGATCGGCAAAGGCATCACGTTCGACTCCGGCGGCCTCTCCCTCAAGCCCACCGCGTCGATGGACTGGATGAAGTCCGACATGGGCGGCGCCGCCGCCGTCGTCCTGGCAACGATCGCAATCGCGCAGCTCAAGCTTCGAGTCAACGTCACCGCATGGGCGCCGCTTGCTGAGAACATGCCGTCAGGCGCGGCGCAACGGCCGTCCGACGTCCTCACCATTTATGGCGGAAAGACGGTCGAGGTGCTCAACACCGACGCCGAGGGCCGACTCGTGCTCGCCGACGCGCTCGTACGCGCGAGCGAAGAGCAGCCCGACCTGCTCATCGACGCCGCCACCCTCACCGGCGCGCAGCTGGTGGCCCTGGGTGCCCGCACGTCTGGGGTGATGGGCAACGACGACAGGCTGCGCAGCTCCGTGGTCGACGCGGCCAAGCGAGCCGGCGAGCAGATGTGGCCGATGCCGTTGCCGCCGGAGCTGCGTAAGTCGCTCGACTCGCAGGTGGCCGACATCGCCAACATCGGCGACAGCTTCGGCGGCATGCTCGTCGCCGGCACCTTCTTGCAGGACTTCGTCGGAAAACAGGACAACGGCCAGCCGATCCCGTGGGCGCACCTCGACATCGCCGGCCCGG
The DNA here is from genome assembly GCA_025934355.1 of Acidothermaceae bacterium. Classification (GTDB taxonomy): domain Bacteria; phylum Actinomycetota; class Actinomycetes; order Acidothermales; family Acidothermaceae; genus JAICLV01. The sequence continues at coordinate 26,001 of JAICYF010000004.1, read as the reverse complement.
CGTTCAACCAGGGCGACCCGTACGGCTACACGCCGAAGGGCGGCACCGGCGCCGCGGTCGCCACCTTCGTGCAGCTGGCCGAAGACCTCGCATCCGGCTAGCGCGCGCCTTACCCGCCTCGAACAATCGGGGCCGATGTTGGCGGCATGAACCGAACCCGCGCCGCGATCCGCCGCGTCACCATGGTGGTGCTCCCGATCGCGCTTTGCCTAGCGATCGCCGGCTGCCAGCGCCAAACGTTCGGCCCGTCGGCCGGACCCAGCCCAACAGCCACGCACCGCACGGTCACGATCTCGACGAAGGATGGCACGCGCACCGCGATCGTCGTCCACCCGACGACAGCCACGACCAAACCGGCACTTGTGGTGATGCTGCATGGCGGGCTCGGCTCCGCCACGCAGGCGGAGAAGGCGTACGGATGGGACGACGAGGCGGCCCGCGACGGTTTCGTCGTCGCGTATCCGAACGGACTGCACGCCACCTGGAACGTCGGGAACTGCTGCGGTCAGGCACAACGGAACAACGTGGACGACGTGGGGTTTCTGCACGCGCTCGTCGCGCAGCTGGAGAAGGCCGACGGCGTCGACCCCAAGCGCGTGTACGCGGTCGGCATGTCGAACGGGGCGATGATGACCTACACGTGGGCCTGCCGCGACCCCGGCGAGCTTGCCGGTATCGGCCCCGTGGCCGGCACGCTCGGAACCGCATGCCCCGAACCGCACCCGATCACGGTGGTCGCGATCCACGGCACCGCCGATGAACACGTCCCGATCAACGGCGGGGTCGGTCCCGAAGGTCGCACGGGCGTCTCGTACAAGTCACTTACCGCCAGCATCGCGCCGTTCCTCGCCGCCGACGGCTGCGCCGACTCACCAACGGTGTCGAAAGCGCCGCCGCTCACGACGTCGGTCTGGACCTGCGCCGGTGGTCAGTCAGTCATCACGCGAGTCGTCGATGGTGCGGGACATCAGTGGCCGGGTAAGACCCCGCCGTCCACTGCTATCGCGGATCTGCTCGGCGCCGACCCGCCGTCCACCGCGTTCGACGCGACCGATTTCTTGTGGCAGCACCTGCGCAGGGCAGTCCTCTCATAGCCGTGGGAAGATGACCTAGACGCCTCGGCGACCCCGCAGGCGCCGTCCGCATCCAATGCGCTGATGAAATGGCGAACCGGCCGGTGACAAGGCAACCAAGGAGTACGCGGTGGCAAACGGCAACTTCGATCTCGTGATCCTCGGCGGCGGAAGCGGCGGTTACGCGGCCGCGTTCCGCGCGAGCGAGCTCGGCATGAGCGTCGCGCTGATCGAGCGAGACAAGGTCGGCGGCACCTGTCTGCACCGCGGCTGCATCCCGACCAAGGCGCTGCTGCACGCGGCCGAACTCGCCGACGGCGCCCGCGAGGGTTCCACGTTCGGCGTGCAGACCAGCTTCGACGGCATCGACATCGCCGGCGTTCACAAATACAAGGACGGCGTGGTCAACGGCCTCCACAAGGGTCTTCAGGGTCTGGTCAAAGCGCACAAGATCACGTACGTCGAGGGCTCCGGGAAGCTGGTCTCCCCCACTGCGGTCGAGGTCGACGGCCAGCGCTACGAGGGCAAGCACGTGCTGCTCGCCACCGGATCCGAATCGAAGTCGCTGCCCGGGCTTGAGATCGACGGCAACCGGGTCATCACCAGCGAGCACGCACTGAGGCTTGACCGCGTCCCGTCGTCCGTCGTCGTTCTCGGCGGTGGCGTTATCGGCGTCGAGTTCGCGAGCGTCTGGAAGTCGTTTGGCGCCGAGGTCACCATCGTGGAGGCGCTACCGCACCTGCTGCCGCTTGAAGACGAGAACAGCTCGAAGCTCCTCGAGCGGGCGTTCCGCCGTCGCGGCATCAACTTCGAGCTCGGGGCCCGCTTCGAAAGCGTCAAGACCTCGGACGACGGTGTCGTCGTGAGCCTTGAGGGCGGCAAAACCATTGAGGCCGAGTACCTGCTGGTGGCCGTCGGCCGCGGGCCCGTGTCGGCGGCCCTCGGCTATGAGGAGCAGGGCGTTCGGCTCGAGCGCGGCTTCGTGGTCGTCGACGAGTACTGCCAGACGTCGGTTCCGACGATCTCCGCCGTCGGCGACCTGATCCCGACCCTGCAGCTCGCCCACGTCGGCTTCGCCGAGGGCATCTTGGTGGCCGAGCGGCTCGGTGGCCTCAACCCGGTGCCGATCGACTACGACGGCGTCCCGCGGATCACCTACTCCGACCCCGAGGTCGCGTCGGTCGGGCTCACCGAAGCCAAGGCGCGCGAGAAGTACGGCGACAATCTCAAGACGATCGTCTACGACCTCGCGGGCAACGGCCGCAGCCAGATCCTGAAGACCAAGGGCGCGGTCAAGGTGATCGCGGTCAACGAGGGTCCGGTGGTGGGTATCCACGCGGTGGGCGGCCGGGTCGGCGAGCTCATCGCCGAAGCGCAGCTCATCTACAACTGGGAGGCGCTGCCCAGCGAGGTCGCCCAGCTCATTCACCCGCACCCGACCCAGACCGAGGCCATCGGCGAAGCCCACCTGGCGCTCGCGGGCAAGCCGTTGCACGTGCACGACTGAGGTTCAGCACACCCCAACTTCATCAGCCGCCCTCGATTCAGGGAGCCACCACCGCCATGCCGGTCTCAGTCACGATGCCGCGCCTCGGAGAGAGTGTCACCGAGGGGACCGTCACCCGCTGGTTAAAGAAGGAGGGCGACCAGGTCAGCGCGGACGAGCCCCTGCTCGAGGTTTCCACCGACAAGGTCGACACCGAGATCCCGTCGCCGGCGTCCGGGGTGCTCAGTAAGATCAGCGTCGCCGAAGACGAGACCGTCGAGGTCGGCGCCGAGCTCGCGGTCATTGACGACGGTTCGGGCGGCGGCGGCGCGGGTGATGGCGGCGCGGCTGCTGAGGCGCCCGCGCAAGCCGAAGCGCCGGCCGAACAAGCAGCTCCCGCCGCCGCGGCGGAGGCCACCGACGAATCGGCATCCGAGCCGACGCAGGAGCCGCAAGAACCGCAAGCCGAAGAGCCGCAAGCCGAGCAGCCGCAAGCCGCATCGGCGCCGGCGACCGAACCCGCGAAAGCCGACGCGGAGCCGGAGGCCGAACCCGAGCCCGCGCAAGCCGAAGCCGCGCCCGCGCAGCAACCTCAGGCCCAACAGGCTCCACCTGCACCTGCGCCCGCACCGGCTGCCGCGGCTGCGCCCGCTGCCCCACCTGCCGCAGCCGCCGCACCTGCTCCTGCCGCACCGAACAGCGAGGCCGGCGACACCTACGTCACTCCGTTGGTCCGCAAGCTAGCCGCCGAACACAATGTCGACCTTTCGCGCCTCACCGGCACCGGTGTCGGCGGACGCATCCGCAAGCAGGACGTGATCGCAGCTGCCGAAGAGGCGAAGCAATCGGCCGCGCCAGCGCCCTCGACGGGCTCGCAGGCTGCCTCCGCGGCGGTTCCGAGCACGGCCGCCGCAGCCAGCGCCCTGCGCGGACGCACCGAGAAAATGTCGCGGCTGCGCGGCGTGTTGGCGTCGCGGATGGTGGAGTCGCTGCAGACCGCGGCCCAACTCACCACCGTCGTCGAGGTCGACGTGACCCGCGTGGCCCGACTTCGTGAAGTCGCCAAGGCTGACTTTGAGGCGCGCGAGGGCGTGAAGCTTTCGTTCCTGCCGTTCTTCGCGCTCGCCACGGTCGAGGCGCTCAAGCAGCACCCGGTGGTGAACGCGAGCATCGACACCGCTGCCGGCACCATCACCTACCACGACGCCGAACATCTGGGCATCGCGGTTGACACCGAGCGCGGACTTCTCGTCCCCGTGATCCGCGACGCGGGCGACCTCAACCTCGGCGGCCTGGCCCGCAAGATCGCTGACATCGCGGGCCGCACCCGCGCCAATCAGGTCAACCCCGACGAGCTGTCCGGCGGCACGTTCACCATCACCAACACCGGGAGTCGAGGCGCGTTATTCGACACCCCGATCCTGCTGCCGCCGCAGGTGGGCATCCTAGGCACGGGCGCGGTTGTGAAGCGACCTGTCGTCATCGACGACCCCGACCTGGGCGAGACCATCGCCGTCCGCTCAATGGTTTACCTCGCGTTGACGTATGACCACCGGTTGGTCGACGGCGCCGACGCCGCGCGCTTCCTCGCGACGGTGAAGACGCGCCTCGAAGAAGGACGATTCGAAGCCGACCTCGGGCTGTGATGGCGCGCTGATGCGCATCCTCGTCTCGGGCGCCACCGGGCTAATCGGCTCTGCGTTCACCCGTGTGTCACGGGCTGAGGGCGACGAGGTGCTGCGACTTGTGCGTCGTCCGGCAAAGTCGGACGACGAGGTGTCGTGGGACCCCTCCGCTGACACCCGGCCTGACCTCGCCGCGATCGAGGGAGTCGACGCCGTCGTTCATCTGGCGGGCGCGGGCGTCGGCGACCATCGCTGGACCGACTCCTACAAGCGTGAGATCCGCGAGAGCAGAGTGCGCTCGACAAGCTTGCTCGCTACGACGCTTGCTCGACTTGCGCACCCGCCGCGAGTGTTCTTGAGCGGTTCCGCCGTGGGCTATTACGGCGACGCTGGCGACCACGTCGTTGAAGAGAATTCGCCTGCTGGCAACGATTTTCTGGCTGATGTCGTCAAGGACTGGGAAGCGGCGGCCACCCCCGCCGCCGATGCCGGAGTGCGCACGGTGTGGCTGCGCAGCGGCATCGTGTTGAGCACCCGCGGCGGTGCGCTCGGCAAGGTGCTGCCGCTGTTTCGCCTTGGCCTCGGGGCGCGGCTCGGTTCGGGCAAGCAATACGTCAGCTGGATCGCCCGGCCCGACCACATCTCGGCTCTCCGTTTTCTTTTGAAGTCGGACGACGTGAGCGGCGCGGTCAACATCACCGCGCCAAACCCGGTGACAAACGCCGAGTACACAAGAGAAATTGCGGCAGCGGTGCACCGGCCGGCTTTGCTGATTTCACCCGCGGCTGCGTTGCGCGTTGCGTTGGGCGAGTTCGCCGAGACGGTGGTGACCGGTCAGCGGGTGCTCCCCGCCCGATTGCTGGGCGCTGGCTTCACGTTCGCGTATCCAGAACTCGGTGGCGCGCTTCGCGCGCTGCTTGACTCCCAGTCGTAGGTTGCAGCGCTTATCGGGCGCTGGCCGACTCCGCGATCGCGGCTTGCCGAGCCTTCCGCGCGCTGGCCAACTCCCGGTCGCAGCTCGCGAACGCCCTCGCGATTGTCGGCAGAAAGCGGGGTTCTTAGTCGCGCTCGTGCCGACAAACGGCGCCGGGGCGCGATTGTCGGCAGGAAGCGGGGTTCTTAGTCGCGCTCGTGCCGACAAACGGCGACGTTAATCCGCGACTCAGAGCCCCTAGCGCGGCAGCCAAGAGACCTTGCCGACGAGGTAGATGTAACCGATGAAGCTGACCGCGTCCATGATGGCGTGCGCGACGATCAGCGGCAGCGTGCGGCCGGTGCGCTGATAGACGCGCCCGAAGATGAGGCCCATCACCATGTTGCCGACGAAGCCGCCGAAGCCTTGGTACAGGTGATACGAGCCGCGCAGTAGCGCGCTTGCGCCTAACGAGACGTTGTCGTGCCAGCCGAACTGCCGCAACCGGTGTAGCAGGTATCCGCTAACCAAAACCTCTTCGTAGATGGCGTTTTGCGCGGCCGACAACAACAGCACCGGCACCCGCCACCAGTGCGGGCCGAGCGTGGTCGGCACGACGACTAGATTGGCGCCGGCCGCATGCGCACCGATGTACAGCGCGATGCCCGCCCCCCCGACGCAGGCAGCGAGCAACGCGCCCGTCCCGAGGTCGCGTCCCAACCGGGTGCGGTCGACGCCGATTGTCCGCAGCGACTCCTTCGACCGGTGCAGCAGGTAGACAACCAACGCTGCCGGCACCAGGCCGCTCGCGATAAAGAACAGTTGGAACGCCAGGTCGAGCCACGGTCGGTCGGGCGTGACGGAGCCGTTGAGTATCGCGTGCTGCGTGCTCAACGGGTGCTGGACGACCGTCAGGTCTTTGATCAGCTCGAGCAAAGCGTCCAGGCCGCTCGCGCCGAGACTGATCGCGAAGACGATCCAAACCTCGGTGACCAGCGTGCGTCGCCAGCCTGCCGACGCCGTCCCACGCGCGGATGTCGTGTCCGCGGCGTCTCGGTCGAGGAGGCTCACTCAGCCATCATGACAAGACTTGCTGAGACCGACGTGAGTGAACCGTCCAGAGGCCGCAGCCGTGGCTGCGAATTGCACAGGGTTCACCAACTTGGAGGTCTGGCATGCGCGTAGTGAGCGGGATCGTGGCAGCGACGGTGGTCGGCGCGACCATCGCCGGGACGACGGCAATGAGCCGGGGGCACGACGACAACCACAGGGTCTTCAGCCAGAAGCTGGTCGGGCTGCCCGCGGCGGAAAAGATCACCATCGACGGTGTTCCAGCGGCGGGGGCGCCCTGGAAAGTCGGCAAGGTCAACGAGGTCAGCATCAGCGCACGCGGCGACCTCCGGCTCGACGTCAAGGGTCTTCTCATCACCGGCACCGGTGGGCCCAATGACAACACGACCGGCCCGGTGACCCAGGTCATCGCCAGCCTCGCCTGCGCGAACGGCGACATCGCGTCTACCCCGCCGGCGCCCCTGCGGAGCGACGGCGACGCGAAGATCCGTGCCCGCGTCACCATTCCGACCGACTGTCTCGCGCCGGTGGTGCTGGTGCGCATCTTCGGCAACCAGCCCACGAACCCGTGGATCGCGGCGACCGGTCTGTAACAACCTTCGGCGTGGCGGCGGCCGCCGCCGCTGTCCATACCGGCGGCGGCCGTTCGTACATAAGGTGACAGCCGACGATCGGCGTCGGCCCACCACCGGAGGAGCAAGCCATGCCGCTGTACGCCGCACTCATTTACAGCCGTGACGTCGACTGGACGCTGCCCGAATACGGCGATGTCATGAAGGAGTACAACGAATTCGGCCAGGCAGCGGCCGCGGTGATCCGAGGCGGAAACGCGCTGTATCAGACCGCCACGGCGACGACTGTTCGCGTCACCGGTGGCAAAGGCGGCGACGTTGTGACGAGCGACGGTCCGTACGCCGAGACGAAAGAGGCCCTGACCGGCTTCTACCTGCTCGAGTGCGCCGATCTCGACGAAGCGGTGGCGACCGCCGCCAAGATTCCCGCGGCCTGGGACGGCGCAGTCGAAGTGCGCCCGGTCATCGAGTTCTGATCGAACGGCCCGAACACGACGCGATGAGCGCCGGTGACGCGATAGCGCAGCTGATCCGCGAGGAGCGAACTCGGGTGTTAGCCACGCTGATTCGGGTCATCGGCGACATCGACCTCGCCGAGGACGTCGCGCAGGACGCCGCCGTCCGGGCGCTTGAGACCTGGCCGCGTGACGGCGTTCCCGCCAATCCGCGGGCCTGGTTCCTCGTCACGGCGAAACGCAGGGCGATCGACATCATCCGCCGCGAGACCCAGCGCGCCGGCAAAGAGGAGGCGGCGATGTGGGGCGCCGACGACACGCACGACCCGCCGCTCGAACCGCCGGACGTCGTGCGCGACGACTTGCTTCGGCTGGTCTTCACTTGCTGCCACCCAGCTTTGTCGCTTGAGGCGCAGGTGGCCCTGGCGTTGCGCACCCTCGGCGGTCTGACGACCGCTGAGGTCGCTCGTGCGTTGCTGGTCTCCGAGGCGACCATGGCCAAGCGGCTCGTCCGTGCCAAGCAGAAAATCGCCCAGGCCCACATCCCATACCGGGTGCCGCCGGCCGCGGACTTGCCTGCGCGGCTTTCGGGTGTCGCCGCGACCGTCTATCTCATCTTCAACGAGGGCTACGCGGCCACTGGCGGCGCCGACCTCACCAGGGTCGCGCTGACCGCCGAGGCGCTCCGGCTTGGCCGGTTGCTCGCCGAACTGATGCCCGATGAGCCAACAGTGCTCGGCTTGCTCGCGTTGATGCTGCTGCATGACTCACGCCGCGAAGCGCGCCTCGACGTCGAAGGGGATCCGGTGTTGCTGCCCGACCAAGACCGCGCCAGCTGGAACCAGGCGGCTATCAAAGAAGGTGTCGAACTCGTTGGCCGCGGGCTTCGGCGCACTCCCGACCACCCGGACGCTTACGTCGTCCAGGCGGCCATCGCCGCGTGTCACGCGCTCGCGCCGACGTACGAGACGACGAACTGGGACGCCGTCATCTCGTGGTACGACGTGCTTCTGTCGACGGGTGACACGCCGGTCGGGCGGCTCAACCGGGCGGCCGCAGTCGCGGAGCGCGATGGTCCGGCCGCGGGCTTGGCGTTGGTCGACGCCATCGGCGGACTCGACGGATATCCCTGGTGGCACGCCACTCGCGGCGAGCTGTTGCACCGGCTCGGCGATCACGAGGCGGCCAGAATCGCTTACCAGCAAGCGATTTCCCTTGGCATAAACGACCCAGTAGCCCAGCGTTTGCAGCGCCGACTTACCGACTTGCCGTGATGTGTCATGCCGCGTCGATCGTCGCGATGCGCCACGAACCACCAGCGCTGGTCGCCTGAAGCGTGACGAGCCAGTCGCGTTCACCTCTGCCCGGTTGTCGCTGCACACCGCCGTTCGGGCCGACGATTTCGTACGGCGGCAGCGTGTCGCGCACCAGCAGGACGACGCTGGTCGGCGTTTGCGACCTCACCTCAACCGACGCCAGCGACAACGACAAGCCTGCCGCGTGCGCGCCGGAATTTTCCATCTCGGCAAGGGTTCGCTGATCTGCGACGAGGGCGGACGAGCCCGCGACGTACACACCGGCTAACTCGTCGGAATCGCCGTCGGCAAACGCGTGGTCGCGAGCGGCGTCAAGCGCGCGGAGAATCCGCAGCCAAGACGAGTCGGACGACGCGGGGCCGCCCGCCACCTGGGCTGTCGCCGCCGCCGGACGGTCGTGCCCCGCCCACGTGACGCCGACCAGCACAGCGGCGGCAAGCAGCCCGGCGGCGAGGAGGGGCATCGCCAGCCGCCGGGCCACCAGCCGCCGGGCCACCAACCGGGATCCGCGCCCCTTACGCACGCGACCGTGGCGCGGCTCGCGAGACCTTCTCTCGCGATCCGCGTCGGACCCGGTCGCCACGACCACCGGAGGATCGGGCGCGACCACCGCCGGCTCGGCCGGCTCCGCCGACTCCGGTACACGGTCAACCGAGATGGCCGCCGCCGGTTCCAGCACGATCCGCCGCGGCGTGCACGCCGCGTACAAGGTGCGGGCAAACGCGGCCGCGTCGGGCCGCGACCGAAACTCGGCGTCCATCGCCACCTCGATGGCATCGACCAACGTCGGCGGCACACCGGTCACGGCCCCTCGCAACGGCGCCAGCGTGCCGTCCCGATAGGGCGCGAACCCCGACAGCGCCGCGTGGCACACAGCGGCGAGCCCGTGAACGTCGGTGGCGGCGAGGCTCGCCGCAGCTGGCCCGGCAGGATCGGCGAACCCCGGCGCCATAGCGACCGGCCCACCGGCCCGACGAATCAGCCCGGCCACCCCCAAGTCGGCGAGCAGCGCCTCACCCAAGCCGTCGAACAACACATTGGCGGGTGTGATGTTGCCGTGGACGAACCCGCGCGCGTGCAACTCCGACAACGCCACCGCGAGCGGCGCGACCACCCCGACCACTTCGCCCGCTGGCAACGTTCCGCGCGCCGCGAGCAACGCGGCGAGGCTGCCGCCCTGCATGTAGTCGAACACCAACACCAGCCCGGACGACGTGGGCACCGTCGCCCGCAACCGCACGATGTGCTCGTGTCGCGCGGTCGCCAACAAAGCGGCGTCGCGCCGTAGTTGCCGTTCGACTTCCGCGTCCAGCCCCGACCCGCCGACGCGGAGCCGCTTGAGCGCCACGGCCTCGCCCGTCTCGCGCGACCGCGCGCGCCAGACCTCACCCGAACCGCCGAGGCCGACGAGTTCTTCGACGTCGAAGCCCGGAAGCGAGAACGTCTCCACGCCCGTATTCGACCGCATCCCGGCGGGATCGTGGCGTTAGTTATCCACAGGACGTCACGGCTCCGCCGCGAACGCGTCCTCCTTCGCCGGCTCGACCGCACGCGGGCCGCGGGCAAGCGCACTCGGCCACCAAATCGGCGCCCCTATGTCGTGCGCGGCAGCGGGCACCACGATCGAGCGGATGATGAACGTGTCGAGCAGCACGCCGAAGGCCACCGCGGAACCAACCTCCACCAGCGTCACCAGCGGCAGCACCGCCAGCACGCTGAACGTCGCCGCGAGCACAATGCCGGCCGACGTGATGACGCCACCGGTGACCGCCACGCCCTTGCGAATCGCTTCTCTGGTTGGGAATCGCAGCGACTCCTCGCGCACTCGCGACATCAAGAAGATGTTGTAGTCGATGCCGAGCGCGACCAAGAAGATGAACAGATACAACGGCGCTGACGCGTCGGCGCCTGGAAAACCGAAAATATGCCGCCAGGCGAACGCGCTCGCCCCGAGGGCCGCGAAGAATGACAACACCACCGACGCGACCAGCAGCAACGGCGCGACCACCGAGCGGAGCAACAACACCAAGATGATGAGCACCACCGCGAGCACGATCGGCATCACCAACCGGTTGTCTGCCGCCGACGCCTGCTGTGAGTCGTAGTTCACCGCGGTGGCGCCGCCGACCATCGCGTCAGCGCCCGACACCGGGTGCACCGCGGCGCGCAGCGCCAACACTGTGTGTTTGGCGGTCGAGCTGTCGGCCGGGCTCGCCAGGTCGGCGTCGATCTCCACGCGACCTGCCGCTCGCTCGGTGACCTGCGGTTTTCCTTGCAGGCCAGGAACTTTCTCGACGGCGGCCATGACCGCGTCGGCCGAGCTCTCGTTGGCGATGACGACCGCCGGCGACGCAGTGGCCCCGCCGAAGTGCGCCGCCATGACGGCCTCGCCCTTGATCGAGTCAGGCTTGCCGACGAACTGGTCCTTGTCAGACAACCCATGCGCGTTCAACGTGAGCAGGCCGACGCACAACACGCCGAGCACGACGGCGCCGCTGACCCAAATCGGCCTCGGCCGACGCGACACCCGCGTCGCGACCCGCCCCCACGGGCCGCTCTCTTCGCGGGTGGGCGTGCCGAACCGCGGCACGAACGGCCAGAACACCTTGCGCGGCACGGCGACCAGCAGCGCCGGCAGGAACGTGGTCATCGCGGCGACCGCGCACAAGATGCCGACGGCGCCGACCGGACCGAGCCCTCGAGTCGACTGCATCTGGCACACCAACAGACAGAGCAGGCTCACAATCACCGTGCTCGACGACGCGACGATGGCCGGGCCCGCGCGGTGCAGCGCGAAGGCCATCGCCTCGTGTTTGTCCTCGTGGTTGTGCAGCTCTTCGCGATATCGGGCGACAAGCAGCAGCGCGTAGTCGGTTCCCGCCCCAAAAACCAACACGAGCAAGATGCCGGCGCTCAACCCGTTCACCGTCATGCCGGACTTCGCCAGGCCGTACACGACCGCCTGGGCCAGCTCGAGCGCCGCGGCCGCACCGAGCACCGGGATCAACCACAGCACCGGACTTCGATACGTCAGCAACAAGACCAGCACCACGACCAGAACCGTCGCGTACAACAACTTCCCGTCGATGTCGCTGAAGACGTCGTTGCTGTCGGACTGCACGCCAGCCGGGCCAGTCAGATGCACCGACATGCCGTCAACGGAGTACAGCTGCGCCCGCACCGCCTTCACGGTGTCGATGAACTTGACCGAGTCTTTGGCGTCAACCGGCACGAGGAACGCGGCCGCCTTACCGTCGTTCGATTTCTGGACCTCCGTCACTTTCCCTTTAATGCCAGATACTTTGGACGCCGCCGCGCGCTGCGCGGAGATCGCCGCCTCGTCAGCCGGTGTGACACCTGACGATCGCTCGTAAACCACGACGGCGTCGAGCACGTCGGCGTCCGCGAAGTTTTTCTGCGCGTCGAGCACTTTCGTCGACTCCGCCGACTTCGGCAGGTAGGAGCCGGCGTCGTTGTTCTGCGCGCCCGTCAGCTTGCTTGCCAGTGGCGCCGAGACGATGAAAATGACGATCCACAAGGCGATGACGACCCACTTTGACCGGCGGCCGGTGCACGCGTGGGAGATCCGCGATCCGAGGGCGATTCGCATGGGTCAACGATACGGTTCGGAAGGTGGCCGACCGCCGGCGGATTTCGCCAAGCGAGCGCACTGACAGGCGTCGAAAAGTTGAACTCTGAACCACGTATTGTCGAGTTGTGACTGAGCTTCGATTCGAGCGCCTGGGGCTGGTGCCCTACGACGACGCGTGGGCGCTGCAGCGCGAGACCCACGCGCGCCGGGTCGCCGACGACATACCCGACACCTGCCTTTTGTTACAGCATCCGGCGGTGTTCACCGCCGGCAAGCGCACGCAGGCCTTCGAGCGGCCGGTCGACGGCACGCCGGTTGTCGAGGTCGACCGCGGGGGCCGCATCACCTGGCACGGGCCGGGCCAACTCGTGGGCTATCCGATCGTCAAGCTGCCGATGCCCATCGACGCGGTGGGCCACGTGCGGCGCATGGAACAAGCTCTGATCGGCGCGAGCGCCGACATCGGCGTCCGCACCGTGCAGATTCCCGGTAGGTCCGGCGTCTGGGTGCCGGCAGACGACAACGGACCAGATCGCAAGGTGGCGGCCATCGGCGTCCGGATCTCGCGCTGCACCACGATGCACGGGTTCGCCCTCAACTGCGACCCCGACCTGTCGTGGTTCGGCCGCATCGTGCCGTGCGGCATCGATGACGCCGAGGTCACCTCGCTCAGCGCCGAGCTCAGCCGCGACGTCACAGTTGACGAGATGTTGCCGATCGTTGAGAGCCATCTCACTCGAACGCTCACCGCAGTCGCGCCAAGCGCCAACCGCGTACCCTTGAACGCGTGACAGCGGTAGCCCCGGACGGCCGGAAGTTGCTGCGGGTCGAGGCCCGCAACGCCGCCGTGCCGATCGAGAAGAAGCCCGAGTGGATCAAGATCCGCGCGCGGATGGGCCCGCAGTACTCCGAGCTCAAAGACCTGGTGCGCGGCGAGGGCCTGCACACCGTCTGTGAAGAGGCCGGCTGCCCCAACATCTTCGAGTGTTGGGAAGACCGCGAGGCGACCTTCCTGATCGGCGGCGCCACCTGCAGCCGCAACTGCTCGTTCTGCCAGATTGACAGCGGAAAGCCCGCGCCACTTGACCGCGACGAACCGCGCCGCGTCGCCGACTCGGTCAAGCAAATGGGGTTGCGCTACGCGACCATCACCGGCGTCACCCGCGACGACTTGGACGACGAGGGCGCCTGGCTCTACGCGCAGACCGTGCGCGAGATCCACGCCACAGTCGCAGGTTGCGGTGTCGAGTTGCTCGCGCCCGACTTTCACGCCAAGCCCGAACTGCTCGACGAGATTTTCGACGCCGCGCCCGAGGTTTTCGCCCACAACATCGAGACCGTGCCGCGCATCTTCAAGTCGATCCGGCCAGGCTTCCGCTACGACCGCTCCCTCGACGTGCTTCGCCAGGCCCGCGAGCGTGGCCTCGTCACCAAGTCGAATCTCATCCTCGGCCTCGGCGAGACCCGCGACGAAGTCGTCGAAGCGCTGACCGATCTGCGCGCCGTCGACTGCGAGCTGGTCACCATCACCCAGTACCTGCGGCCGTCGCTGCGTCACCACCCGGTCGAGCGCTGGGTCAAGCCCGAGGAGTTCGTCGAACTCGCCGACGTCGCTCGCGAGCTTGGGTTCTCCGGCGTGATGTCCGGACCGCTGGTGCGTTCGTCGTACCGCGCCGGCCGCCTCTACCGCGAGGCAGTCGCGACGCGCGCATCGTCCTGATCTTCGGCCGCCCCCTATCCTGGGAGCATCATGGCGAAGACCCCCAAGGATGCCGACCCCAAGGCTGCGAACCCGAAGGCTGCGAAAGACCCTGCCGCCCCGAAGCGCGGGGCCCAAATTCGCGAGGCCTTCCGGCTCACCAGGCAGCGCGACAAGCGGCTCATTCCCGCGATGCTGCTGGCCTTTCTCGTCACGGCCGGCGTGTTCATCCTCGTCGGCTTCCTGCTGAACAGCCTGATCGCCTTCATCGTCTTTGGCGTCATCGGCGGCGCGCTGGTCGCCTTCATCGTGTTCGGACGACGCGCCCGCACCGCGATGTACGGCGAGATCGAAGGCCAGCCTGGCGCGGCTGCGGCGGTCGTGAGCAGTCTGCGGGGTGACTGGCGGCTGACCCCGAACGTCGCGGTGACCCGCAACCAAGACATCGTGCACCGCGTCGTCGGCAAGCCGGGCGTCGTCCTGATCGGCGAAGGCTCCACCGACCGCCTGGGTCCGCTCATCGCGGATCAGCAAAAGCGCATCGGCCGGGTCGCGGCTGGCACGCCGGTCACCGTGATCCTCGTCGGCAACGAGCCCGGTCAGGTGCCGCTGGGCAAGCTCGAGCGCAAGATGACCAGGCTCCCCCGCACGTTCAAAGGCGGCACGGTCGACCAGATCGAGGGCCGGATGCGCGCGCTCGGCGGGTTGAACATCCCGATCCCGAAGGGCCCGCTGCCCAAGGGCGCGCGATTGCCGAAAGGCGTGCGCCCGCCCCGCTGATCCGCGTAGAACCGCATTCACCAATCAAAGGGCGCGGACCGCGAAAATGTCTGGCGGATCACAGTCTTTGCTACGGCGAAGCCGTGCAATCTGGCCAGTTGACACACCGCAGTCCAACGATCATCATGTCCGTGCGCATTTTGGGCGCGATCCACCGGGGAGAAGAGCGAATGCTGCACGCACGCGCCTGACAGGCGGCTGTTGGTATCGCGACCATGGTAGTCGCTGTTTGCAGCGGATCTCCCAGTGCGCGAGCGTCCGATTATCGCAGCGCCGAGCAATCGAGGACCGACGCGCCGCTTTCCGTCCTCGCCTCCATTGAAGCGCTAACTGCTTCGGATCCCGCGGACTTTGCCGGCGTATTCATCGACCGCATGGGCATGCTGCATGTCCAGATTGCGGATACGGCACCGCCGACGGCGCAGTTGTCTTTATCCAGAGCCGTCCAAGAATCCGGCGGTGGGTTGCAGATGTCCACCGATGTGGTGAGATTTAGTTCTCAGCAGCTCACCAAAACAATGGATCAAGTCTCGAGCGCCGTGTTTAGCAGCCCTCAGAGCGACGTCCTGCAATGGGGCCCGGATCCCGCATCGAACTCGATTGCGGTTGGACTGGCTCATTCACCGACCTCGGCCGACAGCGCGAAGTGGGGTCGCGAGTATGGGGGCATGGTCAGCCTATACCAGGCTACGCGCTCGTCGGAGACATCCCGCATGGCCGATCACCTGCCCTGGTCGGGTGGCGACAGGCTGAATTACTCTGGCGGCTTTTGTTCTAGCAGCTTTGGCGTACATGATTCGTCCAATCACTACTACGTTGTAACCGCGGGTCACTGCGGCACGAGGGTCTTCTCCAACGGCTCGAACACCGTAGGCTCAACGCACACGCTTCTGCTAAGTTCTGGGGGCTACGACGAGCAATCAGTCACCGTCACGAGCTCCGAGGGATTTGTTTACAGCGGATGCGGCACGTGTACCAACGGCGTTAGCATCGTCGGACATGATGATGGCGTCGTAGGGGAGGCGCTGTGCTTTGATGGCTCAGTATCGCTTCAATCCTGTGGAGCGAATATCACCGCGCAGAATCAGTGCGTCCATTTCACGAATGGCGACTACACCTGCCATCTGACCCTGGCGGTCTCGGGCACTCTCAGCTGCCTCAGCCAGCCCGGCGATAGTGGAGGGCCCGTCTATTTCTTGGATTCTTCAACCACGGCTACGGCCGCCGGAATCATCATCGGTCAGGGTGCAGATTGCACCAAGGGATGGGAGATGCCGATTAGCTCCGTTTTAGGTCCTCTCGGAGTAACGTTGGACTGAGTCACGGGGATGAGCACTGTTGGACGGTATCTTTGGCGGCGAGAGCACACTGACTAGCCCGATCGTGCATCGTGAAGCATCGTGTCGCTGACAAGACACTATGCACCGCATCAACTGACAATCGGCTCTCGTCAGCGCTGCCTGAGTCAAGGGGTTCGTTGCGAAAGGAGCGGTCCCCCGTGACCATGACGTCGAACCGCCGACGCCTCCTTGGGGTCATGATCGTCGTGGTCGCCGGTGCTCTCGTTGCCGGCCTGGTTCTCCACCTCAATCGCCAGAAGGAGACGGCCGCATCCATCCGGCCCGATGGTGTGTTGGGAACCAGCGGCTCGACGAGCATTGCGATTCAATTTCCCTGGAGCACCGCCGGCTTTTGCTTTGGCCAGTTCTCCGTGCAAGTCCACGAGACCGCAACCACCGTAACCGTGGACGACGTTGTCAACCACGGGCGCGGCAGCAACTGCGCAGGCATCGGAAGCGACGGCAAACACGCGACCGTTGATGTCAGACTGTCGATGCCTCTCGGCGACCGGCCTGTTGTACGCAGTGCTGACGGCGCAACGCTGCCTCTCCGCTCCCCTAGCTCGGGCTAAACGCCAGGCTGACCACTGGCCGAGTAGCCGACTACGGCGGTTTGCCTACTCGCTCACGCTCGGGACGCCATGTGGACCGAACGCACCCTTGGTCGCCGCCCGGCTAAGCGCGGTGCTCAGTGCGATCGTGGCCGAGGGCGATCAAAGCCGGACGGCGATCACGCCAGCCGCCTTGTCATGCAAGCCGCGCTGGTCGCGGTCGTAGACGACCGCGGGAATCACGAGTATCAGCAGCACGGTGCGCACGATGACCCACAACCAGGCCACCCGGCCGCCGTCGAGCCGTCGCACGCCGATGCCGAGCAATCGCATGCCAAGCGTGGTGCCGACCGTGCCGAGCAACGCGATGTACTCGACGGCCAGCACCAGCACCGGCCAGCCCGGGTTCACCGGGTCGCGCCCGTCGAAAGCGGCGTGCCTGGTGAGCGCCGAGGCGATCAGCACGCAGACGATCCAATCGATCAGCAGCGCGGCGAAGCGGCGGCCAAAACCGGCGACCGAGCCGGCGCCGGCCGGCGGCAAGCCAAGCCGCTTCCCCGGATAGCTGGTCGGGTCTGAGTCTTGAACCGCGGCGCCAGGGCCCTCAAGCCATGATCCGACCGCTCGTCTAGTGTCACGCGCCACGTGCGCAACGATAACGTCGTCCGAGCAGTAGCTAGGCCCCGACGTAACGCGGCGGAAACATGCGGGACACCGCCGGGAAACCGCGAGCCCCTAGCTTCGACGCATCGGCTGTCCGGCCTGCCCACGCCTTCTGGAGGAGAGACATGTTCACCAGCGCCGACGAGGTCCTGGCGTACATCCGTGACAACGACGTGAAATCCGTCGACGTCCGGTTTTGCGACCTGCCCGGCATCATGCAGCACTTCACCGTGCCCGCCGAGTCGTTCGACGCGAACGTGTTCACCGACGGGCTCGGCTTCGACGGCTCCTCGATCCGCGGGTTCCAGGCGATCCACGAGTCCGACATGCTGCTGCTGCCAGACCCGTCGACCGCGGTGCTCGACCCGTTCCGCGCCGAGAAGACCCTGAACCTGACGTTCTTCATCCACGACCCGCTGACCGGCGAGGCGTACAGCCGTGACCCGCGCAACGTCGCGAAGAAGGCCGAGGCGTACCTCGCGAGCAGCGGCATCGCCGACACCGCGTTCTTCGGCCCGGAGGCGGAGTTCTACGTCTTCGACGACGTGCGGTTCGAGACCAACTCGCACCAGAGCTACTACCACATCGACTCCGTGGCTGGCGCGTGGAACACCGGGCGCATCGAAGAGGGCGGCAACCGCGGGTACAAGGTGCGTTACAAGGGCGGCTACTTCCCCGTTCCGCCGGTCGACCACTTCGCCGACCTGCGCGCCGAGATGACCCGCGCGCTGATCGAGGCCGGCCTGCCGGTCGAGCGGCAGCACCACGAGGTCGGCACCGCCGGCCAGGCCGAGATCAACTACAAGTTCAACACGCTGCTCAAGGCCGCCGACGACCTGATGACCTTCAAGTACGTCATCAAGAACGTCGCGTGGAAGAACGGCAAGACCGCGACCTTCATGCCGAAGCCGATTTTCGGCGACAACGGTTCGGGCATGCACTGCCACCAGTCGTTGTGGAAGGACGGCTCGCCGCTGTTCTACGACGAGCTCGGCTACGCGGGCCTCTCCGACATCGCCCGCTACTACATCGGCGGTCTGCTCAAGCACGCGCCGTCGCTGCTCGCGTTCACCAACCCGACCGTGAACAGCTACCACCGCTTGGTGCCGGGCTTTGAGGCGCCGGTCAACCTGGTGTACAGCCAGCGCAACCGCTCGGCCTGCATCCGCATCCCGATCACCGGCACCAACCCGAAGGCGAAGCGGCTTGAGTTCCGCGTGCCCGACCCGTCGTGCAACCCGTACCTCGCGTTCTCCGCGATGATGATGGCCGGCCTCGACGGCATCAAGAACAAGATCGAGCCGCTCGACCCGGTCGACAAGGACCTTTACGAGCTGCCGCCCGAGGAGCACGCCAGCGTGCCGCAAGTGCCTGGCTCGCTGCCCGAGGTGCTCGACGCGCTCGAGGCCGACCAGGACTACCTGCTCGAAGGCGGTGTCTTCACCCAGGACCTGATCGACACCTGGATCGAGTACAAGCGCACCAAGGAAGTCGACTCGATCCGGCTGCGTCCGCACCCGCACGAGTTCGAGCTTTACTTCGACATCTGATCCAGCAGAGAACGGGTGGAGGCCTTGGCGAGACGCCAGGGTCTCCATTCGTTTTCACGGTGTGTGGGAACGATCGGAGGTCGCGGCTGGTAGACGTTCGGCGGGATAGAAACCGGCCAACGTCGACCAGCTACAGACCTGCCGCGCGGCGAAGCGTCACTCGTGCAGCGTCACTCGCGGTTAACCGTCGCTGGCGGCTACGCGCCGTTCCAGTACTGCGCGATCATCGCCACGCCAGCGACCGTGTCGGAGTCCCAGTCGTGGCCCGCGGCCAACCCGGAAACCGTTCCGGTGACAGAGAAGCTCGCGCCGTTTTGGCCTTGGCCGTTGGTGTTCGTCGCCTTTAGCCCGTGGGTGTTGAAATCTCGGGTGTTCCACGAACCGTTGAGTCCGCAGTACGCCGGACAGTTGTTGCCAGCGCTGATCTGCACATTCGAAACCGTGGAGTTGACGGTGTCGCCGTTGAGGCGCGCGTCGCCTTCCGCCCCGAAGAACAGCCGCGGAACCAACTGCAGCGAGATGTCGGCGATTGGTGTCGACCCGACGAAGAACACCGCGGTGTTGCTATCGGACCACCACTTCAACGTGATCTGCTGCGCGCCGCTCGGCGCCGGCGCGACGTAGTTGTAGGTGAACGCGCCGCCCTGCACGCGCTCCCAGGTGAAGTACGGTTGGCCGGCTGATTCTGGCGACGCCTTGTCAATCTGGATGCCGACCGAGATCGCGTTGTCGCTCGCGTCGTGCGCGTTGATGTACGCCGAATACCCGGTGCCGGTGCCGCTGGCGGCCACCGACGCGGTGTAGGTCAGGTACGGCGTCCCGCTCGGAACGGTGACGGTTTGCGCCGCCACCGACCCCGACGAGAACGAGATGTTGTGGAACGTGGCGTCGACGGTGTCGCGGGTGTTCCGGCCGGCCGCGAGGAACGAGATTGACGGGTGCGACTCAGCGACCGGGTACGGGCCGACGGTCTTCTGGTTGTCGATGGTGAGCGTGATGCCGCCCGCCGTCCACTTGATCGTGAACAGATGCGACTTGCCGGAGAGCGCGCCGTTCGGCCAGTAACCGCCGACCGGCTTGCCGTTTGCCGCGCCCTCGATCATCAATGTCGTGCCGCTCGGCGACACACCGGGGTCGTGGATGAGCCCGAACGCGATGAAGTTCGCCGGGTCGTTCCAGAACTGCACGAAGGACTTGTAGCCGGAGCCCCCGCCGTAGGCGCACGCTCCGCCCGGGCAGTACGTGCCGTCGATCGCCACGCTGAGCGTGCCGGACGACGACGCCGTGTGCGCCGCGGTCGCGCCGGACATGTAGTTGACCGGCCCGGTGCCCCACGCGCCCGCCGTCTGGCGTTGGCCCCACGCGTGCACGCTGTCGAAGTACGCGCTGGTGGTCGCGTGCAGCCCAGAATCCCAGCTGTGCGCCGACAACGCCGTCTGGTCCGCCATGGCCACTGCGGGCAGCGCCACCAAAACGGCGCCGCCAACCAGTGCCGCCGACAGGCCGGCCAACATCGCTCGTAGCTTCATATCGTCGTGATCTCTGTCTCGCGTCGTTCGTGCCCTGGCTGCGGAGGTCCCGCGGACGACGCCGCTACCGCACGCGCCGTGATGTTCCTCGGCAGGCTATCGCCGCAAATCGAGCCGCATCGGATAACGCGGACTATCCAGGCGGGTGTTACGCGACGGGCGAACGCGACGCCGCGCAGCGGTCGCGAGACGATCAATGAGTGAGCACGCGGGTGCCCAGGTCTGCCAAGATGGCTGGTCGTGGGAGGTGCCGGCGTCGAGATGACGGGAGAGCGACCGGTGTCGTCTTCCGACGGTGCGCCCGATAGACCGGTCATTGTGAACCAGCATCGGCGGCACTGGCAGCCGCTCGGTCCGCTGCTCCCCGAGCGGATGCGCCGACAGCGGCGGCCCCGGCTGTGGCAAGAGGTCGCGTTCATCCTGCTGAGCTACTGGGTCTACTCGCTCATCCGCAACGCGGTGCCCACCCACGAGACTCCCGCGCAACAACACGCCCGCACCGTCCTCGACGCCGAGAAGTCGATGGGCATCGACATCGAGCATTCGCTCAACCGGTTTGTCGATGCCGTGCATTGGGGCGGTTGGCACTGGCTGGCCAACATCAGCGATTACTACTACGCGGTGATGCACTTCATCATCGTCATCGCGGTGTTGGTCTGGGTCTACGTCAAGCACCCGCTCAACTACCGCTCGGTGCGCACTGCGCTGTATGCGGCAAATGGTCTTGCGGCGCTGGGATTTTGGTTCTATCCGCTCGCACCGCCGCGACTGATGTCGTCGCAGACCTTCATCGACACCGTGGTGAAGTACCACACCTGGGGATCCTGGGGGTCCGGCGACGTCGCGAAGGTCTCGAATCAGTTCGCCGCGATGCCGTCGTTGCACATCGGTTGGTCGCTGTGGGCCGGCATCACGCTGTTTATGCTGAGCCGGCGATGGTGGCTGCGCGCGCTCGGTTTGCTCTATCCCGCCGCGACATTCTTCGTCATCATCGGCACCGCTAACCACTTCGTCTTGGACGCCGTGGGCGGCGTCGTCGTCCTAGCGCTTGGCTTTTTAATACAGCGGGTGCTCACCGGACGCCCGGCCTACACGCCGAGCGGAGAATTCGTCGCGGTACGCGGGAGCGACGGCGCGTCGATGGAGCGGCGCCCGCGCCCGCTTGGGCACGCGTCGTCCGACGAACACCGCGCCTCAGATCAACACCGGTCACCGGACGGCGTCGCGTCGCCGGACAATGCGGTGATCCGGCTGCCCGCCGACAGCGAGTCGGCGATCGACCCGCCGCCCGCAGCACCGCCGCACCACTCCGGGTAGCGGCTCGCCCAGTGCTGTCAGTGCTCGTCGTGAGCGCTGGCCAGCCGCGCCCACGCGCCGTCGATCACTTCGTTCGGCCACAGATAGCGGGCGACCGCCATGATGAGCAGGCCGGTAATCCCAGCCCAGGCCACGCCTGCGGCGGCGCCCCGCCATTCGGCGACCGCGCCCCACAACAAGAAGCCGACGCCTTGGGTCACCGCGATGGTGGCGGCGGCGAGGCCATTGGCGCGACCGCGCAAGGCCCGCTCGGTCACCACGTTGTAGGCCGCGATCGTGGCCACCAAGAACGCCTGCGCCAGACCGCTACCTACCCACAGCACGCACAGCACGCCGATCGGCGGCACCACGCAGGTGAGAATGAGGCACGTCGCGCCGACGACGCCAAGCGGCAACAGGTAGCGGCCCTGCCGCTGCACCGGGACGAATCTGATGAACGCCCACGCGCCAAGGGCCACGCCGAGCGGCTGCGACGCGGCGAGGATGCCGGCCACGACCGCGCCGTGGCCGTGCTGGCGGGCGTACGCGACCGCGAGACTGTCGGGCGCGATCAAGAAGATCAGTGAGAATGCGCTGAACATCAGCAGTGCGCGACGCGCCGGGTGCCGCCAAACGATGGCGAGGTCGGGGATCGCGCCGCGCAGCAGCGACGAGATCGTCGGTCGCCCCCTGCCGTCGGCCGGCGGACGCAGCGAAAGGTGGGTGTGAATCAACCCGTACGAGGCGACGAAGGTGAGCGCGTCGAGCGCGAGCGCGCCGCGCGGGGTGACGGCCGCGACGACGAGGCCACCGAGTGCGAAGCCGAACACCTGGTCGACCTGCTGCAAAATCCGGCTGATCGCCACCGCGCGCACGTAACGGCTGCCGCTTTCGAAGATGTCGGGCAGCGTCGCGCCCCGCGCCGAGGAGAACGGCGGGGAGAAGAAACTCGAGAGCAGCACCAGGGCGATCAACGCCCCGATCGGCATGCCGTGGACGAAGCTGGCGAGCGCCAGCAAGCTGATGACGACCGCCCGGCCGGCGTCGCAGGTAAGCATCACGTTGCGCCGCGGGAAGCGATCGGCCAGCGGCGACAACACGATGCTGCCGAACACCCACGGAACGTAGGTCACCGCGTAGGTCGCCGCCGCGAGGAACGGGCTGTTGGACCGGCCGTAGACGAGCAACGAGATGGCGATCGCCGCAATCTGGTCGCCGCACTCGCTGGTTGCCTGCGCCATGACGACGCCACGGAATTCGCGGTTGCGCAAAACACTCTCGCGAGCCGCGCCTGGCGGAGCCTGCGTCGCGGTGCCTGCCCCCGTCGCGGACAACCCCGTCCGTTCGTCCTCAGTAGTCAATGCCATGCATCCGCCGGGCATGCATCCGCCGGGCACGCATCCGCCGGGCACGCATCCGCCGGGCACGCATCCGCCGGGCGTCCACCGGCTGGCCCGCCCAGCGCGGATCTATTCGTGGTCACCCGTAAAACACCCTCTCCACGACGGCCCGGGATCGCCGGGTCACCCGTCGATACACGTCCAGGAAGTCACCGGACTGCGACGGAGAGTAGCCGACCAGACGCGCGATGCCTACCACCTCGCGCAAAACTGTGGGAATCGCGTCAACTGGTTTTCCTTTGGCCAGCACCAGCGCATTCCGCACCTGAGAGGCCAATCGCCACGCCGTGGACAGCGTCTCGGCGTCCGATTCGTCGACCAGGCCGGCCGCCCGGGCGGCGTCCAGGGCCGCCAGCGTGGACGTCGTCCGCAGCCCGTCAATCTCACCCGCGTGGCGTAACTGGAGAAGTTGCACGGTCCATTCGACGTCCGCCAGACCACCGCGACCGAGCTTGGTGTTGAGCGCGGGATCGGCCCCGCGCGGCAGCCGCTCCTTTTCGACCCGCGCCTTTATCCGCCGGATCTCTCGTATATCGGACGACGTGACGCCGGCGGCGGGCCACCGGATCGGTGCGATGAGTTCCTCGAAACGGCGGCCGACGTCAAGGTCTCCGGCCAGCGGGCGGGCCCGCAACAATGCTTGGCTTTCCCAGACTTTTGACCACCGGGCGTAATAGGCGGCGTGCGAGCCGACGCTGCGGGTGAGCGGTCCCTGCCGACCCTCGGGCCGCAGGTCGGCGTCGACCTCCACGGCCGGCTCGGGCGCTGGGATGGAGAGCAGCCGACGCAGCTCGTTCGCGACCGCGTGCGCGGCGGCCGCCGCCTCCGACTCCTCCGCGCCGTCAACCGGCTCGTGCACGAACAGCACGTCGGCATCGCTGCCGTAGCCCTGCTCGTGCCCTCCGAGCCGGCCCATGCCGATGATCGCCAGCCGCATCGGCAACGGTCCGCCGCGCTTGGCTTCGGCGTCACGGACCACCGCGTCGAGCACCGCCTCCAAGGTCGCGGCCGTGACGTCGGAAAGCGACCGCCCGACCTGGTCGACGTCGAGCAGCCCGAGCAGGTCGGCGCAGGCCACCCGAAGCAGCTCGCGACGACGCAGCCCCCGCGCGGTCGCGGCCGCCTGCCCCGGATCGGCGTAGCGCCGGGCGGCGGCGAGCAGTTCGGCGGTGAGGTCGGTCAGCGACCGCGGCATGAGCTGGTGCGGACCGGGCTCGTCGCTGGCTGACTCACCGAGCATGGCCACCGACTCGGGTGCTCGTAAGAACAGCTCCACGGCGTACCGGCTGCTGGCCAGGATGGTGGCGAGGTGCTCGGCCGCCGCGCCCTCGTCACGAAGCAACCGCAGGTACCACGGCGTTTCCCCAAGCGCGTCGGACACCTGGCGGAACGCGAGCAACCCGGCGTCGGGGTCGGGCGCGTCGGCGAACCAGCCGAGCATCACCGGGAGCAGGGTGCGTTGGATCGCCGCCCGCCGACTCACGCCGGTGGTCAGCGCCTCAAGGTGCTGGAGCGCACGGGCCGGGTCGGCGTAGCCAAGCGCCTCGAGTCGGGCGGCCGCAGCGTCGACCGACAGCCGCGCCTCTCCGCCAGGAAGCCGGGCGACCGCGAGCAAAAGCGGGCGGTAGAACAACTTCTCGTGCAGCCGACGCACCTCGCGGGCGTGCTTGCCGTGTTCGGAAAGCAGCTCCCGGACTGGGTCGCGTCGGTAGCCCATGCCCCGGCCGAGCCGGCGCAGCTCGTCGTCCGCGGTTGGCAGGGTATGGGTTCGGCGCAGCCGGTAGAGCTGCAGCCGGTGCTCGATGGTGCGAAGCCAGCGGTAGGCGGCCGACAGCGCGGCGGCGTCGTCGCGGCCGACATATCCGCCGTCCGACAACTCGCGTAGCGCGGTCAGCGTGGTGGCGCTGCGCAAGCCCTCGTCGCCACGACCGTGCACGAGTTGCAGCAGTTGAACGGCGAACTCGACGTCGCGCAAGCCGCCCGGGCCGAGTTTCAACTCGCGCTCGGCCTCCCCGGCCGGCAACGCCGACTCGACCCGGCGGCGCATCGCCTGTACGTCCTCGACGAAGTGCTCGCGGCCGCCTGCCTCCCACACCATCGGACGCAGCGCGTCGACGTACGCCTGGCCGAGCTCGAGGTCACCCGCGACCGGCCTGGCTTTCAACAGCGCCTGGAACTCCCACGTCTTCGCCCAGCGCTGGTAATAGGCGACGTGGCTGGCCAGCGTGCGCACCAGCGGACCCATCTTGCCTTCGGGACGAAGCGCCGCGTCGACCTGCCAGATCGGCGCGCAGGCGCGGATGATTCCGGTGGCGAGCTGGCTCGCGGTGCGCAGGGCGGCGGTCTCGTCTGCGGCGCCGCCGTCGGCCAGGGCGGCGTCGGCGGCCGGTTCGGCGACAAACACGACGTCGACGTCGCTGATGTAGTTGAGCTCGCGGCCCCCGCACTTGCCCATGCCGATGACGGCAAGCCGGCACGGCGTGGCGTCGGGGGGCAACTCGGCGCGGGCCACTTCAAGCGCGGCGTCGAGCGTCGCGGCGGCCAGGTCGGCGAGTTCAGCGGCGACGTCGTCGAATTCCAGGCCGCCGGTCAGGTCACGCGCGGCGAGCCGCAACAACAGTCGGCGGTACGTCGATCGCAGCGCGTCTTGGGCCGGCGCGCCGGTTTTGCCTTCGACGGCGGCAAGCAGGCCGGTGCGCAGCCCGAGCCAACTGGGCCGGGCGGTCTCGACGTCGGGATCGGCGAGTTCCGCCCAGTCACCGGGGTGGGTGGCCAGGTGGTCGCCGAGCGCGGCGCTCGCCCCGAGAACGGCGAACAGCCGGGCTCGGAACGCGTCATCGGAGTCAAGCGCTGCATGCAGGGCGAGCGCGTCGTGCCGGTCGTCCAATGCGGTGGCGGTCGCGGCGGCATCGAGCAGGTGCGCCAGTGAGTCAAGCGCCGTGTCGGGGTCGGCGACCTGCCCGAGCTCGACGAGGGCGTCGTCCGAGATGCCGATGCGGGCGGCGATCTGATCGGCGCGGGCGCCGTGGGTGAAGCCGAGCCGGGCCAGCCGAGCCGGGCGGCTCGCCAGCCGTTCGAGCTCGCTACTCA
>JAICYF010000179.1 GCA_025934355.1 Acidothermaceae bacterium | reverse complement strand
GTAAGCCAACTGCAGGATTTGCTCGCGCGGCAGCAGGCGCTGCTCGATGCCGCGTCGGCGAAAGCCCAACAGTTGCAGGCGCTGCGTGCCGCCGCCGAGGCCGTCGCGGCGGCGAGGGCAGCTGCCGCCGCGGCGAGCGCGCAAGCAGCGTCGTCCGTGGCGCCTTATCCGATCCCTCCGGCGTTTCGCGCGCTTTATCAATCCGCTGCGACCACGTGCCCAGGGCTGTCGTGGCAAGTGTTGGCGGCGATCGGCCAAGTCGAGACCCATCACGGCAGCGGCACGATGGTGTCGTCGGCGGGCGCGCTCGGTCCGATGCAGTTTCTCCCGGCGACGTTCGTGCACTACGCCGTCGACGGCGACCGCGACGGCAAAGCCGACATCATGAGTCCCGCTGACTCCATTTACACCGCGGCGCGCTACCTGTGCGCGAACGGCGCGGGCAGCGGCGACTCCGGCCTGTACAACGCGGTGTGGCACTACAACCACGCCGATTGGTACGTGCAGCTCGTGCTGTCGCTCGCTGCCAAAATCAGCTAGTCGTCGACCGCGGGCCCGACGGCGCGCGGGGCGGGCGGCACCGGCGGAGAGGGAGGCGTCGCCGCCGGCGACGGCCGCTCGGTCGCGCCGTTGTTGCCGAAAAGTCCGCCCAACGCCTCAATCGCCTTGCCCATCTCGCTCGGCACGATCCACAGCTTGTTGGCGTCGCCCTTCGCGATCTGCGGCAGCACCTGGAGGTACTGATACGCCAGCAATTCGGCGTCCGGCCTGCCTTCGTGAATCGCCTGGAAAACGGTCTCGATCGCCTTCGACTGGCCCTGCGCTCGCAGCGCCTGCGCCTCGGCGTCGGCCTTGGCCTGGGTGACCGCCGCCTGGGCGTTGCCTTCGGCACGCAAGATCGCCGACTGCTTCTCGCCCTCGGCGGTGAGGATCTGTGACTGCTTCAGGCCCTCGGCGGTGAGAATCGCGGCCCGCTTGTCACGGTCGGCGCGCATCTGCTTTTCCATCGAGTCTTTGATGGAGCCGGGCGGGTCGATCGACTTCAGCTCCACCCGGTTGACCCGAAGGCCCCACTTACCGGTGGCCTCGTCGAGCACGCCACGCAAGTGACCGTTGATCTCCTCGCGCGACGTCAGCGTGTGCTCGAGGTCCATTCCGCCGACGACGTTTCGCAGCGTGGTGACCGTGAGCTGCTCGACACCTTGGATGTAGTTGGCGATCTCGTACGTCGCCGCCTTTGGGTCGGTGACCTGGAAGTACAAGACGGTGTCGATCCCGACCACCAGGTTGTCTTCGGTGATCACCGGCTGCGACGGGAAGGAGACGACCTGCTCGCGCAGGTCGATGAGGGGGCGAAGCCGGTCGACGAACGGAACCACGACATTCAGCCCCGGCAGCAGCGTCTTGTTGTAGCGGCCGAAGCGCTCGACGATGCCCGCCCGAGCCTGCGGCACGATGCGCACCGTGCGCCCGATCACGAGCAGGATGAAGACCGCGACGATGATGAGCGCGATGACTTCGGGGCCCATGAACTACTCCGATCCGTAGACGAAGGCGGTGGCACCTTGGATCTTCACGACGTCGACTGACGTCCCGGCTTGCAGCACTTGGTCCTCGATGTAAGCCCTCGCGGTCCAGACCTCGCCGCCGATCTTGACTCGCCCGTCGTCTGCGCTCACCGTCTCGAGCACGATCGCGCGCTTCCCGATCAGCGCGTCGACACCGCTGCGCAGCTGCGTCGGCGTGCGCAGGTGCGCCTTCGCGATCGGCCGGGCGACTAGGAGCAAGGCTGCGGAACCGGCGATGAACGCGATGAGCTGCACCGCCGCCGGGCCGCCGAGGACGGCGACGAGTAGCGCCGCGGCGGCGGCGACGGCGACGAAACCGAGAACCAGCGTCAAGGTGACCGCTTCTGCCCCCGCACAGACCGCCGCCACGATGGCCCAAACGACCCAGGCGGACATATCTCGATGATAGGCGAGGTTTGCGCTTGGTGGATTGCGCTGACGACGGGATCAGCGTCGGGCGCGCGCGCTGTACCGGCCGTCGTGCCGGTCGAGCGCGAGCGGCAGCCCGAAGGTGGTCGACAGTGTCTCCTCGGTCAACACCTGCTCGATCGGCCCGCGCGCGACCACTCGACCGCCGCGCAACAGCAGCGCGTGGGTGAAGCCGACCG
Source organism: Acidothermaceae bacterium (assembly GCA_025934355.1). Lineage (GTDB taxonomy): Bacteria > Actinomycetota > Actinomycetes > Acidothermales > Acidothermaceae > JAICLV01. Next base: position 3,749 of record JAICYF010000179.1, on the reverse strand, counting down.
GGATTTCCTCGACGTGGTGGGTCACCAACACGGTGGTCGGCGCCATCGGGTCGGCGGCGATCCCGGCGAGCCGACTGACCAGGTCTTCACGGCCACCAAGGTCGAGGCCCGCGGCCGGCTCGTCGAGCAGCAACAGCTCGGGATCGGTCATCAGCGCGCGCGCGATCTGGGCGCGTTTGCGCTCGCCCTCTGACAGCGTGCCGTACGTGCGGTCGCGCAAATGCTCACAACCGACCTGCTTCAACACGTCGTCCGCGCGTGCTTCGTCGTTCTCGTCGTATCGCTCGCGCCAGCGGCCGACCATGCCGTACGACGCGGTGAGAACGACGTCGCGCACCCGCTCGCGGGCTGGAATGCGCTCCCCCAACGCGACGCTGGACAACCCGATGCGCGGCCGCAGCTCGAAAACGTCGACCGCGCCGAGCCGCTCTCCAAGCACGTGCACTTCGCCGCGCGTGGGGAACAGCCGGGTCGACGCGACCCGCAACAAAGTGGTCTTGCCCGCGCCGTTCGGACCCAGAATGACCCAGCGCTGATCGGCCTCGACCTGCCAATCGACATCGTCGACGAGCGTCGAACCATCGCGGACGACGGCAACCCCGCGCAGGTCGAGGACGTCGGCGATGGTGTCGGGCACGAAGAGAAACCTACCGAGCCGTCCGTCGCGGCCGGGCTCTTAGGCTGGACGACGTGCCGAACCCGTCCGTCGATCCGCAAATTGCGGGGTTGCTGGCGTCGTGGACCGCAGCGGCGGTCGCCCGCCGGGTGACGGTCGCGCAGGCGGCGGCGGCCTTGGCGTCGGTGGCGGACGGACACGTCGTCTGCGGATGGTCGGGGCCGGACGGGGTCGCGTCGTCCGAGGTGTGGCTTGCCGATCTGCTCGCGGAGTTGGTCGACGCCAAACCGGATGTGGTGAGGGTCGCGTTTCCGGCGCCCGGCGACCCGCTGGGGCTGCGTGGCGCCGGAGCGTTCACGTCGTCCGCGTTGCTCGCTCAATCGGCGGCGGTCGTCGGCGACGTCGGGCTGGTGCCCGAAACCGACCTGCGCGGCTCGTCCTACCGTGGCGTGCGCTGGCGCGCGTTTGAGGTGGGCGGGCAGTCGACGTCGGGCGTCGCCGAGTCACCATTCGCAGTCGAGCCATCGCGTGTCATCGAGCAGACCGAGCGCGCGCTGCGGCGGTCGTTGCGCTCCGCGACGGAGACACTCGAAGCCGTCGACCTCGCGCGCTGGCGTCCTGAGGCGTCGTCCGGCGGGGTCGCGGCGGCCGCCGCGTTGGACGCCACGTTGCGCGCGTTGCCGCCGTGCTGGCCGGCGACGGCGCGCGCGCTCGCCGAACGGTCGATCACGCTGTGGCACGCCCTTGACGTGGTGAGCTCGGACGACGGCGCTGCGTCGGCGTCGGCGGGCGAGGTGCGCTCGTCGGCCGTCCGCGAGCTGTCGCACGCCGTGCGGGAGGCGGCGATGGTCGCGATCAACGTTCCGGCCAGCGCGCTGCTAGCTAGCACGACCTAGGGCGGTAGCGTGACCGCCGTTATGACGCTGGACGAAACCGCCTCCAACCCAAACGACCGCACGCTTCTGGTGACCTTGTCCGGGCGCGACCGCCCAGGCGTCACGTCGCGCTTGTTCGGTGAGCTGGCCCGGTTCGACAGTGTCGTGCTCGACACCGAGCAAATTGTCCTGCGCGGGCGGCTAATTCTCGGCGTCGTCGTCACTCTGGCGTCCTCCGACGCGGCCGACGAATTGGCCCTTCGCGACGCGCTGGCGGCGATGGCGCGCGAACTCGGCCTGGCCTTCGAGGTCGACGTCGGCCACGGTGATTTCGGAACCCCCGTTGCCGGGCCGCTGCATGTGACGGTGCTGGGGAACCCGTTGCGTCCGTCGGGGCTCGCGCGGGTGGCCGGCGCGATCGCCGGGTGCGGCGCGAACATCGACCGCATCGAGCGGCTGGCCCGCTACCCGGTCACCTGTGTGGAGCTCGAGGTTTCGGGCGCGGAGCCGGATCTGCTGCGTGCGCGGCTCACGACCGAAGCCGCCGACGCGGGAGTCGACGTCGCGGTGCAACGCAGCGGTTTGTATCGACGGGCGAAGCGCCTCGTGGTCATGGACGTCGATTCGACCCTCGTGCAAGGCGAGGTCATCGAGATGCTCGCGGAGCACGCGGGTTGCGGTGACCGAGTCGCCGCGATCACCGAAGCCGCGATGCGCGGCGACCTGGACTTCGAGCGGTCGTTGCGCGAGCGGGTGGCGCTGCTCGCGGGCTTGCCGGAGGCCGCCGTCGAGGCGGTGCGCGAATCGCTGACGTTGACGCCGGGCGTGCGCACGCTCATCCGCACTCTGAAGCGGCTCGGGTATTTGGTGGCGATTGTGAGCGGCGGGTTCACTCAGGTGACCGACGCGCTCGTGGCCGACCTCGAACTTGATTTCGCCGCGGCGAACACGCTGGAGATCGCCGACGGCGCGCTGACCGGGCGGCTGATCGGCGACATCGTCGACCGGCCGGGCAAAGCCGCGGCGCTCGAGCGGTTCGCCGCCGCGGCGGGCGTGCCGTTGGCCCAGACCATCGCGATCGGCGACGGCGCGAACGACCTCGACATGCTCGGCCGAGCGGGTCTGGGCGTCGCGTTCAACGCCAAGCCGGCGGTGCGGGAAGCGGCCGACGCCGCGGTCAACGTGCCGTATCTCGACGCCGTGCTGTACCTGCTTGGCATCAGTCGCGATGAGATCGAGGCGGCTGACGCCGCGGGCGACCGGCTCGATCCCCCGGCTGATCGTGCGCCGGACGGCTCACTTGCCGAAGAGGGCGCCCCAAACCTGCGGCCCGACCACGCCGGGACGCTCAACTGACAGGTGATGGTCGATCTCGAACTGAGTCGCCGCGGCGGCTGACTTCGGCCCGTAGCGGCCGTCGACGTCGAGCTTGTAGCCGACGGTGTTCATCTGTGCCTGCCAAGCCTTGACGTCGGCTCGCGAGGCGCCCACGTCTCGCACCGAGAGGTAGTGACCGTCCCAACCGGACGCCGTCGGGGCGGCCGCGGGCGCGGGCACAGCTGTTGGCGCCGAGACGGCGACGACCGGGACGGAGGTCGGGCTGGGTTGCGCGGTGGGTGCTGGCGGCGTGACCGGCGCGAGCGGCGGCCGGGAGGTGTCGCGCGAGGTGGTCCGGTCGTCGACCAGGCCAAGTTTCGCCGAGTAGGCCGGCCAGGGTTGCCAGCCGCGCTGGGCGTACAGCTGTTGCGCCGCCTGGTCTTGAACCGCGGGCGTGGCGTCAGAGGGCAGCCCGGGAAAGCCGAGGCCGTGCCAGGTGGCGAGGTTGAACTGGTACGCGCCGTAGTAACCGTTGCCGGTGTTGGTGGCGTAGTTGCCACTCGACTCGCACATCCGCAGCTTCGCCCACGTGTCGGGCGTTACCGCGCCCGCCGAGGTCGCGAGGCTCAACGTCTCACCTGCGATCACCGCGGCGGCGACACCGGTCGCTGCCATGGTGCGCTGCGCCGCGCTGGGCGGCGCCGGCTTGGCGTGCCGGGGGCCTTGCGGCCTGGCGTGACGCGGACCTGCGTAGCGATGCGAACCCATGACGTCCTTCCAATGCGCGTGCCGCGGTCCTTGATCGGATCATGAACCGAATCCGACGCTGACACGCGGCATGCCGTCCCTTCACGGCACGCTTTCGACTCGACACGTCGGCGCGTCGCCTTGACCTGGCACCGGGCAAACGGTAACCGCAATTCCCCCGTTCGGACTAATCG
>JAICYF010000234.1 GCA_025934355.1 Acidothermaceae bacterium | reverse complement strand
AGGTCGTTGCGGTCGGTGATGAACACCAGCGTCGGGTTGCCCATCGCCGCGGACCGCATGATCTTCGCGGCGTACAGCAACATCTCGAACGACTTGCCCGATCCCTGGGTGTGCCAGACGACACCGCCGCGCCGGTCGCCGTCCGGGCCCGCCGCCTCGATGGTCGAGTCAACCGCGGCGTTGACCGCCCAGTACTGGTGGTACTTCGCCAGCCGCTTCACCAGCCCGCCCGGCTCGTCGGAGAACGCGACGAACGAACGCACCAGATCGAGGAACCGCCGCCGCTCGAACACGCCACGCACCAGCACCTCGAGCGCGGGCCGATTCGTCACGACCTCGCGACCGTCGATCGTCTTCCACGGCGCGTAGTGCTCCCAGCCGGCCGTGAACGACCCCATTGACGCCGACGTCCCATCCGAGATCACGGTGACTGCGTTGGGGACGAAGATCGACGGGATGTCGTGGCGATAGGTCTGGATCTGGTTCCACGCACCGCGCAGCGTCGCGTTCTCGTCCCCGGGGTTCTTTAGCTCCAGCAGCCCGAGCGGCAAGCCGTTGACGAACACGACCACGTCCGGGCGCCGGTTGCGGCCGGCCTCGACGACGGTGAACTGGTTGACCGCCAGCCAGTCGTTCGCGTCCGGATCGTCCCACGCGACCAGCCACACCAACGACGTACGGATCGATCCCTCGCTGCGATGCTCGACCGGTACGCCGTCGACCAGCAGCCGGTGGAACCGCTCGTTCTCCGCCAGCGTGTTTTGCGACTCCGGCCGCAGCAGCGTCTTGATCGCCTGGTCGATGACCGACTCCGGAAGGCCCGGGTTGATTCGGGCCGCGGCGTCACGGAGCCGGCCGAGCAGCACGACCTGCTCGTACGAGGTGCGCTCAGGGGCACTGCCGTCCTCGGCGATCACGGGGCCGGGAAGCGTCTGGTAGCCGAGGCCGCGCAGGTACTCCAGCGCGGCGTCCTCGACGATCGCCTCGGTGATCCCGAACCCGCTCACGCCTCGCTCCCGCCTCGCGAGGACCCTACTATTCCGTCCGTCCTCAATCGTCGGGAAAGACGCCGATGTTCGGCTTGTCCGGCGTGCCGCCGCAGAGGTTCACAGCAAGGCCGACGCGGAGGCCTCGGCGATTCAATGCGTCGAGTTGCGGCGCGATCTCCTCGGCCTGCTCTCTCGCCACGTATCCGACGCAGAGGCCCTCGATATGTACGGCGACCGCGTTGCTATCAAAGCGGTTACGCGGCTCCCGCACCAAGAGTGCCTGCCAATACTCACTGCGCCGCTGCAACCGCGCGAGCTGCGGCAAGTAGTGAGACTCGCCCCGGATCGTCAACCGGTGTCCAGTCATGCGGATGCCTGCGTCGGCGAACTGGATCACGGTCACCGGCGACACCGCCCGTTGCACCGGCAGGCCGCCGCGGAGTCGGCTCAGCAGCGACATATCGCATCTATCGGCAGCCTGATGCCGCAGCCGTAGGACTGGGTCTAGCTGGTCGTCGCCGCAACGGCCTCGCGAGCCTCCGGCACCCGAATCCGACCGCAGAGCAGCTCGGGCAACAGCGCATCGCGGAGGGCGGCAAGCCGGACGGTCTCTTCTTCCCGCTGCCAAACAACTTCCAGTACCTGCCTGGCAGCGTTGATACTCAGTGCAGCAGGGAGTGCGATCTCGAAGTCAAGTAGGGCCGCCGGTGGCAGAGCCGCCACGGTGGTGCCCGTCGCGAACCCGTCGGCTCGCTCGCGGAATCGCTGCGAGTTGAGCTGGGCCCAAATGGCGACGCTCAAGGTCGGATCATGTGGTCGAACCGCAAAAACGTGATGGGTGAAAAGCGTCGGTCCAAGGCCTGGCGGCACAAGGGCAGGCCGACCAAGAATCACGCGCCTCTGCGTGAGGTCCGTATTTGCGACCAGAACGTCCGCTGGACCTGCGATGTGACGCTGTTTGTAGTCGCCTCCGTAGAACTTCAGCCCATTGGGATTGAGCCAACCCGAAGTCACGAAGTTTGCGAGGTTGACGAGGGGCAATATGCCTTCGCCGCCTTCATCGCGGAGTCCCGAGCCCTTGTACGACAGGCCCTTAGAGATCTCGGCCACCGCGCCGATCGTCGTTCGCTGGTCTCCAGAGGAGCACCCGGTCCGCGCAAGGTCGACTCCGGTGGCGATGACCCGTCGGTTGGAGTCGATCTTGTCATCCAGCGCCCCTAATGTCGCCGCAATCGCCCGCTGTTCCTCGATGTCCGGCGCGGCGATGTGGAAGGCCTTTGCTTCAGGGAAGTAGACGGTTTGGTGTGTTGTTCCACTCGCAAACCGCCGAATGGTCGCCTGCTCCAGCTGCAAGACGTAGGCGAGATAACGGTGGTCCAGCCCGGGGCCGCAAACCCAGTTCACGAAGTCCTGGCTCGTACACATTGGCACGGCCATCGTGACGACGTAACCCACAGATGCCGTCCGTGACAGGCACACTGTATTCGCCGGCAGCAGACGAGTGGAGGAGTTGTCGACTCCCGCCTGAGTTACGTGCTGCTTTGTGTCGAAGATCCGCTGACCGTGATTCTCCGTGGCATCTCGAATGCCGACCCAAGGGATATCGCCATCCCAATACTCAGGGTGTCTTCGGGATGGCGTGTGTCCCGTCTCGAGTCGCGCCAAAGCGTCTAAGGACCGCCACCGAAAGCCAATGGGAAGTGGAGTGGCGGGATCGCCGACCGCGAGCGCAGTGCCACCGCCGATAACACCCCGAGTCGCTGGTCGCCCCCCAGTTCGGGTTTCTCTAGCCATCGCCCACCACGAGGCCACTGACTCTCGTTCGCACGACTTCCTCAAGCCGCCGGCTCTCGTCAAACTCAACAAACAAGTCCGTTGTCAGCCGCACGATCTTGTCCGCGATTGGCTCACCGTCGTCCTCGGCTTCGGCTGCGCCGACGTAACGACCTGGCGTCAGGACGAAATCGTGCTCGGCGATCTCATCGAGCTTCGCTGCCTTCGCGAAGCCGGGGACGTCGACGTACCGAAGCTCCGGCTCCTTCGACCGCCAAGCGTGGTACGTCTCGGCGATCTTCGCGATGTCCTCGGCATCCAGCACGCGCAAGGTCCGGGTCTCCATCCGGCCGAGCTGGCGCGCGTCGATGAACAGCACCTCGCCGTGCCGGGCGCGATGACCGTTGCCGTGGCGGTTCTTCGAGACGAACCACAGGCAGACCGGGATGCCCGTGTTGAGGAAGAGCTTTTCCGGCAACGCGACGATGCAGTCGACGAGATCGGCTTCGACGAGCTTGCGGCGGATCTCGCCCTCCCCGGACTGCTTTGATGACAGCGAACCGTTCGCGAGGACGAAGCCTGCCGTCCCGTTCTCCCGGAGGTGGTGGATGAAGTGCTGCACCCAAGCGAAGTTCGCGTTTCCGGCCGGCGGCACGCCGTACTTCCATCGCGGGTCGTCGGCGAGCGCCTCGGAAAACCAGTCGTCCTTGTTGAAAGGTGGGTTCGCCAGCACGTAGTCCGCGCGCATGTCCGGATGCAGGTCGCGATGAAACGCATCGTCGGAACGATCGCCCAGGTCGGCATCGATGCCGCGCAGCGCGAGGTTCATCTTCGCGAGCTTCCAGGTGGTCGCGACGAACTCCTGTCCGTAGATCGAGATGTCGTCGCGCTTGCCGCCGTGGGCGAGGACGAACTCCTCGGACTGCACGAACATCCCGCCCGAGCCGCAGCACGGGTCATACACCCGGCCCTTAAACGGTTCGAGCATCTCGACGAGCAGGCGAACGATGCTGCGCGGCGTGTAGAACTCGCCGGCGTTTCGGCCTTCCTGGCCGGCGAACTTACCGAGGAAGTACTCGTAGACCTTGCCGAGCACGTCGTCGGAGCCGTGGTCGACGTCGGTGAACCCGATGCTGCCGATCAGGTCGACCAGCTCGCCGAGCAACCGCTTGTCGAGCT
>JAICYF010000178.1 GCA_025934355.1 Acidothermaceae bacterium | reverse complement strand
GAGGTCTTGTCGATCGTCTTGTCGAAGTAGACGCCGGGCGAACGGACGAGCTGCGAGACCACCACGCGCTCGGTGCCGTTGATGATGAAGGTGCCTTTGTCGGTCATGAGCGGGAAGTCGCCCATGAACACGGTCTGGCTCTTGATCTCGCCGGTCTGGTTGTTCACGAACTCGGCCGTGACGAACATCGGCGCGGAGTAGGTGAAGTCGCGCTCCTTGCACTCCTCGATGGAGTTCTTCGCCGGCTCGAACCGGTGGTCGCGAAACGACAGCGACATGGTGCCGGAGAAGTCTTCGATCGGGCTGATCTCGGCGAAGATCTCTTCAAGCCCGGACGACAGGTTGACGTCGTCGCGGCCCGCCTTCTTCGCGGCTTCGACACGGGCTTTCCACGCGTCGTTGCCGAGCAGCCAGTCGAAGGACTCGACCTGGAGGGCAAGCAAATTCGGAACCTCAAGAGGTTCACGAATTTTTGCGAATGAGACGCGGGGGGGAGTGGGTATTGCGGAACGGGAGTCGGTAGCTGAGGTGCCAGTGGAGGTGCTGCGCGAGGCGGCCAAGTGAAGTCCTTCCAGGGCTCGCGGTGTCATTCGCGATGTCGTCGTGCGCACGACGGACCGCCCGCGTCCAACGAGCGACACGGGTAGTCAGAGGACAGCGCAAAAGAGCAGTGTAGCCAACGGGCGCACTGCTGTCGAGGCGACCCGAATCGAGCCGCCTGAGGTATTGGGCCGACCCAGCGGACCGGCCGCAGACCCAACCGAAGTATTCACAGGTACTGCGAGGATGCGCGCTTTGCCGGGTGGCGTCAAGCGATGCGGCCGGATTGTGCACGACCGGCTCAACGGATCGGAACGCAAAGACCGCCGGCTGCCCAGCGGGTGGGCGACCGGCGGTCTCAGCGATCAGCTGGGTGCGCCCTACTTCAGGGTCACCTTCGCGCCGGCGCCTTCGAGCGACGCCTTGGCCTTGTCGGCAGACTCCTTGTTGACCTTCTCGAGAACCGGCTTGGGGGCGCCGTCGACGAGGTCCTTGGCCTCCTTCAGGCCGAGGCTGGTGAGCTCGCGAACGGCCTTGATGACCTGGATCTTCTGCGCGCCAGCGTCGTCAAGGATGACGTCGAACTCGTCCTGCTCCTCGGCGGCCTCGGCGGCGCCGCCGGCACCACCGGCGGCGGGCGCGGCGGCGACAGCGACGGGCGCGGCCGCGGTGACGCCAAAGGTCTCTTCGAACTGCTTCACGAACTCCGACAACTCAAGGAGCGACAGCTCCTTGAACGCGTCGATGAGCTCGCCGGTGCTGAGCTTCGCCATGGTGGCGGGTCCTTCCTGAATCAACGCTTCTTTGATTGAAACGACGGTCTGCTGGATTGGGTGGGTCAGGCTTCCGAAGCGCCGTCTTGCTCGGCCTTCGCGCGTAGCGCCTCGGCAAGCCGAGCGGCTTGCGCGAGCGGCGCCTGGAACAGCGCGGCCGCCTTGGCGAGCGTGGCGTTGGCCGCCCCGGCCACCTTGGCGAGCAGGACCTCGCGAGACTCGAGATCGGCGATCTTCGTGAGTTCGGCGGCGGTGATCAGCTTGCCGTCGAGGACGCCGCCCTTGATGACGAGCAGCGGGTTCGCCTTGGCGAAGTCGCGGAGGCCCTTGGCGGCCTCCACCGGGTCACCCTTCACGAACGCGACCGCCGACGGCCCCTCGAGCAGCGACTCAAGCTGCTCAAGACCGGCGTCACGAACCGCGATCTTCGACAGGGTGTTCTTCACCACGGCGTACTCCGTGGTCTCACCAAGTGAGCGCCGCAACTGGGTCAGCTGCGACACGGTGAGGCCGCGGTACTCGGTGAGCACGGCTGCCTTCGAGCTGCGGAAGTTCTCCGTGAGCTCGGCGACGGCGCTCGCCTTGTCAGGCCTTGGCATGGGTGCGCAGGCCTCCTTCCGGTGCGTTGATGCCGGTTGGTCAAAGGGCCTGCGGAAATGCGAAACGCCCCGGCGCAGCGCGCACGGGGCGATCGGTGCGAAGTGAGGTCGCGCCGGTGCAACGTGTGCCTGCGCGGGCCGCCCGCATTCGCGGGGCCTTCGGGAGTCGCTACTGCAAACAGCGGCGGCGCCGACCGGCGGTCTGTGGCGGGACAACAGTACGTGGTGCGCGGACGGCGGTCAAAACGAGGTCAAAAACGAGGCCAAAGCGAGCGACCACATGGCCGACTCACAACCGAGTGAAGCGTTCACAACCGAGCGAAGGGTTTGGGTCGCCTTCGGATGCTCCGGAGCAGCCCAAACCCTTCACTCGATGAAAATGGACAACCGTGAAGCGGTCGGCGGTTGCGCGGTCGGCGGTTGTGCGGAGGGCGGTTATGCGGAGGGCGGTTGTGCGGAGGGCGGTTATGCGGAGGGCGGTTATGCGGAGGGCGGCTATGCGAACGGCGGTTGCGCGGACGGCGGTGAAGCCGGGCGCCGATTAGGCGGTCGCCGCCTCGTCGGCCAGCAGGTTGCGGGTGCGGTTCGGGTCGACGGGGACGCCGGGGCCCATCGTGGTGGTGATGGTCGCCTTCTTCACGTAGCGGCCCTTGGCGGCGGACGGCTTGAGCCGCAGCACCTCGTCGATCGCCGCCGCGTAGTTCTCGACCAGCTGCTGGTCGGAGAACGAGGTCTTGCCGATGATGAAGTGCAGGTTGGCCTGCCGGTCGACGCGGAACTCGATCTTGCCGCCCTTGATGTCGGAAACGGCCTTGCCAACGTCGTTGGTCACCGTGCCGGTCTTCGGGTTTGGCATCAAGCCGCGCGGGCCGAGCACCCGGCCAAGTCGGCCGACCTTGCCCATCAGGTCGGGTGTCGCCACGGCCGCGTCGAAGTCGAGGAAACCGCCGGCCACCCGGTCGATCAGCTCGTCGGCGCCAACGACGTCCGCGCCGGCCGCGCGCGCCTCTTCGGCGCGGTCACCGGTGGCGAAGACCAGCACGCGGGCGGTCTTTCCGGTGCCGTGTGGAAGGTTGACCGTGCCGCGGACCATCTGGTCGGCCTTGCGCGGGTCGACGCCGAGCGACAAAGCCACCTCGACGGTGCCGGGGTTCTTGGTGAGCGAGGTCTCGCGCGCGAGGCGGACCGCCTCGAGCGGCGCGTAGAGCTTGTCGCGGTCGACCTTTTCGGCCGCGGCGGTGTAAGCCTTGCTGCGCTTCATTGCTGCTCCTAGCGCTTGCCGGCGCGGCAAGCATGGTGTCTTGCTAACGGAGTTCGTGGTACTTCGGGCCGCGCTCGGCCCTCCCACGGGTGGTGCGGAACTGTCAGCCGTTGACGGTGATCCCCATCGACCGCGCGGTGCCGGCGATGATCTTCTCAGCGGCCTCGATGTCGCGAGCGTTGAGGTCGGGCATCTTCGCCTGGGCGATCTCCCGCACCTGCGCCCGCGTGAGCGAGGCGACCTTGGTCTTGTGCGGCACCGCCGAGCCCTTGTCCACGCCGGCCGCCTTCTTGATCAGCTCGGGCGCGGGCGGGGTCTTGGTGATGAAGGTGAACGAGCGGTCTTCGTAGACCGAGATCTCGACCGGGATCACATTGCCGCGCTGCGACTCGGTCGCCGCGTTGTACTGCTTGCAGAAGTCCATGATGTTGACACCGTGCTGGCCGAGCGCGGGACCGATCGGCGGCGCCGGTGTCGCGGCGCCTGCGTTGATCTGCAGCTTGATGATCGCCGCAAGCTTCTTCTTCGGGGGCATGACAAGTCCTTTTGATGACGTCCGGGAACGGACAGGCCAGACAAGAGTACGGGACGACGCGAACGCCCGCCTGTCGGCGTCCGCTCTAGATCTTTGAAACCTGGTTGAACTGCAGCTCGACAGGCGTCTCGCGACCGAAGATCGAGACGAGCACCTTGAGCTTCTGCTGGTCGGCGTTGATCTCGCTGATCGTCGCCGGCAGGGTGGCGAACGCGCCGTCGGTGACAGTGACCGACTCGCCGACCTCAAAGTCGACGATCTTCGGCGCCGCGGCGGCCGCGGCCTCCTTCTGTTCCTTGGTAGCGGGGGCCAGGAAGCGGAAGACCTCTTCGAGCGTCAGCGGCGACGGCTTGCTCGAGCTGGGTCCGACGAAACCGGTGACCGCAGGGGTGTACCGGACCGCAGACCACGACTCGTCGGTCATCTCCATGCGCACCAGCAGGTAGCCCGGGAAAACGTTGCGTTTGACGTTTTGCCGCTTGCCGTTCTTGATCTCGACGACCTCTTCTTGCGGCACCTCGATCTGGTAGATGAAGTCCTCCATGTTCAAGGACTGGATGCGCGTTTCGAGGTTCGCCTTCGCCTTGTTCTCGTAGCCGGCGTAGGTGTGGACGACGTACCAATCGCCCGGAGCGTTGCGCAGCGACTGCCGGAACGCCTCAGCCGGATCAGCCTCGACCTCTTCGTCGGCCGCGTCGGCCTTGATGGCGCCGTCGGCCCCGTCGGCCCCGTCGGCCGTGTTGCCCCTGTCGGCGGTGTCGGCCGTGTCGGCCGTGTCGGCCTCGTCGACAGCCACATCGATCCCGATCGCCGACGCAGCCTCGGACGACGCGCTCACAAGCGACTCGTCATCGGGCGCCGCGTCCGCGGCGGTCGGCCGGGGTGACTCACTCACTGGGTATCGATTCCTTCTCTGGCGAATACGGGCGTGCGACGAATCGGCGGACGACGGCTGGTCAGCCCCAGATCTTCAAGACCGACCAGTTTGCGCCGTAGTCGACGGCGAACACGATCATGATCATGATGACGGAGAAGGCCAGCGTGACGATGGTGTACGTGACGAGCTCTTTGCGGGTGGGCCAGATGACCTTGCGCAACTCAGCGACGATCTGCCGCCACCAAAGGCCCAGCCGCTCGGCGACGTTGCGACGCTCGGCGGGCCGCGCGGACCGCCGTTCCGGCCGCGAACCGGCGCCGGTAGTGGTGTCGCTCACGTGCAACCTTCTCTCAACATCCGCGGAACCGCCGGAACTGTCTGGCAGGGCAGGAGGGACTCGAACCCCCAACCGCCGGTTTTGGAGACCGGAACTCTGACCAATTGAGCTACTGCCCTATGTGAATCTCGTGCCCCGCGTGACTTCATGCTTGCCGTGACTCATGCTTGCTTTACTTCGTGCGTGCGCGCCAAGCCGCGGGGCAAGCCCCGGGCCAGCTTCGACAGTGTACGTGGCTGCCCTGAAACGGTCGAACGCGACGGCCGTGAGCCTCGGGTGGGCAGTGCGAGGTGGGCGATAACCCGCCAGCGACCGACCGCGCAGTCGTGAAACGATGGCGACATGACCGAGCACAACGCCGGCGCCGCCGGCTCGCCCGCCCAAGCCCGCGTGTCTCGTCGGATCGCCGCGATCGCAGAGTCGGCGACCCTCGCCGTTGACGCAAAGGCAAAGGCGTTGAAGGCCGCCGGCCGCCCGGTGATTGGCTTCGGCGCCGGGGAGCCTGACTTCCCCACCCCCGATGCGATCGTCGAGGCTGCGGTGCAGGCCGCGCGCGACCCGAAGAACCACCGCTACACGCCGACGCCGGGTCTGCCCGAGCTACGTGAGGCGATCGCGGTCAAGACGAAGCGCGATTCCGGCTACCAGGTCAGCGCAAGCCAAGTCGTCGTCACCAACGGTGGAAAGCAAGCGGTGTACGAGGCGTTCGCGACGCTGCTAGACCCGGGCGACGAGGTGCTCTTGCCAGCGCCGTACTGGACGACGTACCCCGAGGCGATCGCGCTCGCTGGCGGCGTTCCGGTCGCGGTCGCGACCGACGAGTCGACCGGCTTTCGGGCCAGCGTCGAGCAGCTCGAGGCCGCCCGCACGTCGCGCACCAAAGTGCTGTTGTTCTGCTCGCCGTCCAACCCGACCGGCGCCGTCTACACGCCGGAGCAGGTCGCCGAGATCGGCCGGTGGGCCGTCGAGCACGGGATCTGGGTCGTCACCGACGAGATCTACGAGCACCTGG
>JAICYF010000227.1 GCA_025934355.1 Acidothermaceae bacterium | reverse complement strand
GCGCGGCATGCGGGCAGCCACCAGCGCCGACGTCGCGTACACGCCCGCGGCCACAACGACGATCGTCGCCACGGACGGCGGATTCGACCCGATCAGCCAACGCAGCAGTCCGCCGACGCCCGCCCCGATGATGGTGGCGATCGAGCCGGACGTCGTGCTCAGCGCGTTCGCGGTCACCAAGACGTCGTCGTCGACGATGCGCGGCAGCCCGGCCGACAGCGCCGACAGGAACAACCGGTTGACGCCGAGCGCCGCGATCGCGGTGGCGAAGAAGCCGACGCCCTCGGTTCGGCTGGCCACGAGTGCCGCGACGCCGACCACCAACACGACCTTCACCATGTTGGAGACGACCAGGATCCGCTGCCGCCACCAGCGGTCGAGGCAAACACCCACGAACGGTCCGACGACCGAGTAGGGCAACAACAAGGCGGCGAAGGCCCAGGCGGTCTCGGCCGGTGTGGTGGCTTTCTCGGGGTTGAACAGCACGTAGCTGGCGAGCGCCGTTTGGAAGACGCCGTCGGCGCACGCGGAGATCAGCCGGGTGGTGTAGAGCAGCCGGAAGTCACGCGAGCGAAGCAGGCCGCGAAGTTGTGCCCAGCCGGCCGCCCGCGCCACGCCGCAACCCGCCGCTCAGCCGATGACGCGAAGGGTGGGCGGGCTGAAGTCGCCTGGCTCGTCGTGCGGTCCGAAGTCGTTGACCAGGCTGTCGGCCGCGGAGGTGAGGTAGCGCCATAGCGACGCGTCGAGCTCCGCCGGGAGCTCCAGCTCGTCGATCGCGTCGCGCATGTGCCGCAGCCATGCGTCGCGCTCGGCGAAGCCGATCTTGAACGGAACGTGCCGCATGCGCAGCCGCGGATGCCCGCGCTGCTCGCCGTAGGTGCGCGGGCCACCCCAATACTGCTCGAGGAACATCCGCAACCGGTCTTCGGCGCCCGCGAGGTCGGGCTCGGGGTACAGCGGACGCAACAGCGGGTCGTCGGCGACGCCCTGATAGAAACGGTGAACGAGACGCCGAAAGGTCGGCGCGCCGCCAACAAGCTCGTAGAACGTGGCTTCGGCGGGCGGCGTCGGGTCACCGGCCGAATTGGCCGGGGTTTGGGCGTCAGTCATCGCTTCATTGTCGCAGGTGTTTTCCAGCCCCCGGACCCCTTGGAGGGACAGCGCTCATGGCTACAACCCGCACCGCATCCACACATTGGGAAGGTCCGCTGCTCGAGGGCGGCAAGGGCGTCGTCAACCTGGAGTCGTCGGGACTTGGCACGTACGACGTCAACTGGCCGGCCCGCTCGGAGGAGCCCGGGGGCAAGACCAGCCCGGAAGAGCTGATCGCCGCCGCGCACTCGTCGTGCTTCTCGATGGCCTTGTCGAACGGCCTGGCCAAGGCCGGCCACACCGACATCACCCTCGACACCCGCGCCGATGTCACCTTCCAGCCCGGTCAGGGCATCACCGGCATCAAGCTCACGGTGCACGGCAGCGTGCCAGGGCTGAGCGCCGAGGAGTTCAGCGAGTTCGCGGAGGCCGCGAAGACTGGTTGCCCGGTGAGCCAGGCGCTTTCTGGCACCACGATCACGCTCGAAGCCGCGCTCGCCTAGCAGGTCTCAAGCCTCCCGCCGCGCCGTGCCGTGTTTGCTCGCTTTGCCCTCGGCACCTTGGTGGTCGAAGCCGAGCAACGCGGTGCGGTCTGGTGGGTAGAAAGTCGTTGATTCGGACGACGGCCTGCGGCGCCAGGATCGGCAGATTCGCCGTAGCGATACCCGCTGACTCAGGGTCTTTCGGGAATTACCTGACCGCCAAAGGCCGACCCGTTGTTACACGTGTACACGTACTCCGTGTTTTGACTGCCGTTCGAGAACACGATGTCGACACGCGGATCTGACAGCGACTTTGGCGTGACGCCGTATGCAGAGTCGAGCAGTTTGACCGTGCCGGTGATCGAGTTTCCCGAGCACACGATCTTGATAAACCCGTACGGAGTAGGCGAATCCTTCGGCACGTAGAAGGGCGTCCCGCTCTGCGGCGGGCTCGCGGTGGCCGAAGGCGACGCTGAGCCCGACCCTTGCACGGTGCTGGCCGGTGCCGAGGTCGGGGCGGTCGGGCTGCTGCTCGACGGCGACTCTGAGGGTTTCGGCGACGTGCTCGCTGGTGGCGTAACGGGAGTCGGTGACGTTGGCGCCGACGTTTGGGATTGATGCGGCCGGGGCTGGGACTGCGTCTGCTGGACAGTTGGCTTTCCCAAGATTGCGGCGGTGGGGCTTGGGCTTTGATCGGTGGCTTTGGCTGAGGCCGCTGACGCGGCCGACGCGGACTGCTCGCTCGCTTGCGCCGAGGCGCCAGCCTGCGAGAACACCCTTGGCGACGACCCAGCCACTTCATGACCGACCCTGTTGACCGCGGTCAACGTCACGGCGGTGACCAATGCACATGACATGATCCAGCCGAGTGCGAGTGCCAGCGGGCGCCCGCTCCAGCCGCGCATCGCGCGGCGGAACGACCGCCGCTCATCGCGGGGTTCGGTTGGCTCCTGCATGCCGGACACGGATCTAGTGTCGGCGTCGCCGTGTCGTCACTGAGTTAAGTCGATCTCAAAGCACCCGCAGGGGACGCCGGATACGCCCTGATAGTCGGCCACGCCGAATCCGCCCTGCCGTCCACGCTAAGCGGCGACGAGTGAGTACCGTCAGACGCGTGCCACGACTGTTGCTCATCGAAGACGACCCCGGCATCCGGACCACGCTGACCCGCTCACTGAGTGAGCGCGGCCACGCGGTCGCGTCGGCGCCGTCGGCGATGGCCGGGCTGCAGGCCGTGGTCGACACCGCTCCTGACCTCGTCGTTCTCGATCTTGGGCTGCCCGATCTCGACGGCGGAAAGCTGATCCAGATGGTGCGGGCGGTCAGCAAGGTGCCGATCATCGTGGCAACCGCACGAGACGACCAGACCGAGATGGTCCGCATCCTCGACGCCGGCGCCGACGACTACGTGGTCAAGCCGTTCTCATCCGACCATCTAGAAGCGCGCATTCGGGCGGTGCTGCGGCGGATGGCAAGCGGCGAGGCGGTCGAGGCGGTGGTCGTTGGAGGCCTTCGAATCGATCAGCGCACCCGCGAGGCGAGCCTCGATGGCGAACGGCTTGAGCTGACGCGCAAGGAGTTCGACCTGCTGCTATACCTCGCCGAGCATCCTGGTGAGGTGGTGAGCAAGCGCGTGCTTCTCGCTGAGGTCTGGCAACAGGCGTACGGCGGCGCCGACAAGACCGTTGACGTCCACCTGTCGTGGCTGCGGCGCAAGCTGGGGGAGTCGGCCGCTGACCCGCGCTATTTGCTGAGTGTCCGTGGGGTGGGCGTCAAGCTCGTCGATCCGACGAGCGCGGCGGGCTAGCAGGCTGACTCGGCGGCATGCGCACCCGGCTGCTCGTTCTCGCGGCGGCGACCACCACGCTGGTCGTGGTCGCGTTCCTGATCCCGCTGTCGCTCCTGGTTCGGACGCTGGCCCAAAAGAACGCCCTCAACCAGGGGCTCCAGCAGTCGCAGACTGTTGGAGCGGCGGTGCAGGCGGTTGCCGATCCAAGCGACGTCGAGGCACTCCATAGCGCGCTTATCCCTACCGATGCGCGCGCGAATCGCGTCACCTCCTCGATCGTGCTTCCTACCGGACAGTGGATCGGCGTCAAGCCGCCCGATGCCGACTCCAGCAGCCTGCGACTTGCGCGTGGCACTCCCGTAGCCGGGAGCTCACCTCCCACCTATACGAATTCGAGGCAGGTCACAGTCGCCTATCAGGGCGGGCTGGAGATCTGGAACCCAGTGATCGCTCCGACCGGTCCGATTGTCGTCCGCACGTTCGTTCCGTCGTCGGTAGTGCACAAAGGTGTCGACACAGCGGTCGCGATCCTGATCGCGGTCGGACTTGGCATGCTCGCGGTCGCGATGCTGGTCGCCGACCGGCTCGCGCAGCGCACCGCGCGCCCGGTCGCAGCCCTCGCCGCGACCGCGAACCGGCTCTCCGGCGGCGACCTGTCCGCGCGAGCGCCACTTGAAGGCCCGCGCGAGGTCATCGCGGTCGGGCTCGCCCTGAATCGGCTCGGCCAACGCATCAAAGAGCTCTTGGACGACGAGCGCGAGCAGGTCGCCGACCTCTCGCATCGGCTGCGGACGCCGGTGGCGGCGGTCAAGCTGGCCGCCGAGTCGCTGCCCAAGTCCGCTGAGGCGGCCCGGCTGGTGGAACAGGTC
>JAICYF010000225.1 GCA_025934355.1 Acidothermaceae bacterium | reverse complement strand
GAGCACCTGCGCGCGCTTGAGGCGGCGGGCGCGTCGGCGATCGCCGTTCGTCGTCCAAGCGAATTGGACGACGTCGACGCGCTCGTCATCCCTGGCGGCGAGTCGACGACGATGTACAAGCTGGCGATCGCGTTCGACCTGCTCGAGCCGCTGCGCAAGCGATTGGACGCCGGGATGCCCGCGTACGGCTCGTGCGCGGGGATGATCATGCTCGCTGACCGGGTCGCTGACGGCATCGACGGGCAGGTGACGCTCGGCGGGCTCGACGTCACGGTGCGGCGCAATGCCTTTGGCCGTCAGGTCGATTCGTTCGAGGCTCAGGTGGAGCTGGGTGGTGTCGAGGGCGAGCCGTTCCACGCGGTGTTCATCAGGGCGCCGTGGGTCGAGGATCTCGGCGCCGGGGTCGAACCAATCGGCAAGGTGGAGGCGGGTCCGGCCGCGGGTAGGATCGTCGCCGTTCGGCAGGGCCCGATCATGGCCACTGCCTTTCACCCTGAGCTGACGGGTGACCAGCGCGTTCACGCGCTCTTCGTTGAGATTGTTCGCGAGTACTTGAAGGAGCGGCCATGAGCAACGCAGCTGACGAGCGGCGGGAGTCGACGGCGATGCGCAGCGAAGCCGTCGGCGGATGCCTCGAGGAAGCAAGTGCGGTGACGTCATGAGTGGGCACTCAAAGTGGGCGACCACGAAGCACAAGAAGGCCGTGATCGACGCCAAGCGCGGCAAGCTGTTCGCGAAGCTGATCAAGAACATCGAGGTGGCGGCGCGCACCGGCGGGGGCGACGTCAGCGGCAATCCGACGCTGGCCGACGCGATCGCCAAAGCCAAGGGTCAGTCGGTGCCCAACGACAACATCGACCGCGCGGTCAAGCGCGGCGCCGGCCTTGAGGCGGGCGGCGCCGACTGGGAGCCGATCACCTACGAGGGTTACGGCCCTGGCGGCGTCGCGCTGCTGATCGAGTGCCTGACTGACAACCGCAATCGGGCGGCGTCTGAGGTGCGCACGGCGATGACCCGCAACGGCGGCAACATGGCCGACCCCGGCTCGGTCGCGTACCTGTTCAACCGCAAGGGTGTTGTGCTGGTGCCGAAGAATGGCCGGTCAGAGGACGACGTCTTGACGGCGGTCGTGGACGCTGGCGCCGAAGAGGTGAACGACATCGACGAGGCGTTCGAGATCGTTAGCGAGGCGACCGATCTTGCCGCGGTGCGGCAGGCGTTGAAGGCCGCGGGCATCGAGTACGAGTCGGCCGACATCTCCTGGCTGCCGAGCGTCAGCGTTCCGCTGGAGGACGAGCCGGCGCGCAAGGTGTTGCGGCTGGTCGACGCACTCGAAGACTGCGACGACGTGCAAAACGTGTGGGCCAACTTCGACATCAGCGACGACGTGTTCGAAGAGGTCTGACCAGGGTCGGCGGCGCGGCTCTGGTTCGCGGCTGCGGCTGCGGCTGCGGCGCGGGGGTTCGCGGGTGGGGGGTTCCGGGTTCGCGGTTCCGGGTTCGCGGTTCCGGGTTCGCGGTTCGCGGTTCGCGGTTCGCGGGTCGGCGGCTGGGGCTACGTCGGGTCGCGGGGGCGCAGGGTCTCTCGCGGAAACGCTTTGCTCTGAGTCACAAGTTCTGAGTCACAAGTTCTGAGTCACAAGTTCTGAGTCACAAGTTCTGAGTTACGGCGGTTGGACGGCTTGGCGCGGGCGGCGCGCACAGCGGGCGCGACAGCGACCGATCACGGACTGGCAGCCGACAAAATCACGACGTAGCCGCACAAGCTGACTCAGAGCAGCGGGGGTTGCTTATAGCAGCGGGGGTGACTCAGACCAGCGGGGTGACTCAGAGCAGCGGGGGTGACTCAGACCAGCGGGGGTGACTCAGAGCAGCGGGGGTGACTCAGAACTTATGACTCAGAGCAAAGGTGCCCCGGGAAGTATCCATCTGACCGCGCGGTCACCGGCCGGACCGGAGCGGGCGACCGCCGGGACGTGCCCGTCAACGCCGAGCGCCGTGCGCCCGAGCCCCAACCCGGAGCCCCAACCCGGAGCCCGGAGCCCGGAGCCCGGAGCCCGGAGCCCGGAGCCCGGAGCCCGGAGCCCGGAGCCCAAAGCCGGAGCCTCAAGCCAGCCCACTCGCCGACACGCCGCGCCGTCGTCCAAGGATCACCCGCCACTCGCCACTAGGCTCCGAACATGCGTTCGATTCGGGTGCTTGGCATCGACCCAGGCCTGACCCGCTGCGGCATCGGCGTGGTCGACGGCGTCGCCGGTCGGGCCCGTCTCGTGGACGTCGACGTGTTGCGCACCTCGGCCGACGCAGACATCGGGCAACGCCTGCTCACGCTCGAGCAGGGCTTCGAGGCGTGGATCGACAAGCACACGCCGGACGTCGTCGCGGTCGAGCGCGTCTTCAGCCAGCACAACGTCCGCACCGTGATGGGCACCGCACAAGCGTCCGCGCTGGCCATCGCGTGCGCGGCCCGCCGCGGCGTCCCGGTCGCGCTGCACACCCCGAGCGAGGTCAAGGCCGCGGTGACCGGCCAGGGCCGCGCCGGCAAAGATCAGGTCGCCTTCATGGTCCGTCGGTTGCTCAATGCGCCGACGCTTTCGGGTCCACCCGACGCCACCGACGCACTGGCCCTCGCCTTGTGCCAACTATGGCGAGGTGCGGCAGCCAGCAAAGTCGAACGCGCGCTAGCAGGAGTACGCCGATGATTTCCTTTGTCAGCGGCAAAGTCGCCGCCGTCAGCCCGGACTCAGTTGTCGTCGAGGTCGGCGGCTTCGGCGTCCAACTGATGTGCGCGCCAACCACGATCGCGCGCGCGCGTGTGGGCGACGCCGCAAGGTTCGCCACGTCCCTCGTCGTCCGCGAAGATTCTCTTACGCTGTATGGGTTTTCGGACGACGACGAGCGCACCGTGTTCGAGTTGCTGCAGACGGCGAGCGGCGTCGGCCCCCGGCTGGCCCAGGCGATGCTCGGCGTGCATCCCCCCGCGGCGTTGCGCCGCGCCGTCGCCACCGACGACTTCGCCGCGCTGTCGATGGTGCCCGGCATCGGCAAGAAGACCGCGCAGCGAATCGTCCTTGAGTTGAAAGACAAATTGGCGGGTGCCGCACTTGGTGACGATGTGATCTCACTTCCAAACGGCACGACAGCGGCATGGCGCGACAGCGTCCACAGTGCGTTGCTCGGACTTGGCTACTCGACCCGCGAAGCCGACGACGCGCTGATCGCCATCGCCCCCGACGCTGATGAAAACCCTGACGTGTCAGCGCTTTTGCGGCTTGCCCTGCGTTCGCTGGGTCGCGCATGAGCGACGACATCGCACTCGTCGACGCGCACGCCGGCGACGACGAGCGCGCGGTTGAGGCAGCGCTTCGTCCGAAGCAGCTCGACGAATTCGTCGGGCAGGAACGGGTGCGTGAGCAACTTTCACTGATTTTGGACGGCGCGAAGCGGCGCGGCCGGCCGCCCGACCACGTGCTGCTGTCCGGCCCGCCTGGCCTTGGCAAGACCACCCTCGCCATGATCATCGCCGCCGAGTTGGCGACGCCGCTGCGGGTCACGAGCGGGCCGGCGATCCAGCACGCGGGCGACCTCGCGGCCGTGCTCACCCAGCTCACCGAGGGCGAGGTGTTGTTCCTCGACGAGATCCACCGGATGTCGCGGCCGGCCGAGGAGATGCTTTACCTCGCGATGGAGGACTTTCGGGTCGACGTGGTGGTCGGCAAAGGCCCTGGCGCGACGGCGATTCCGCTCGACCTCGCGCCCTTCACGCTCGTTGGCGCGACCACCAGAGCGGGGCTGCTGCCCGGGCCGTTGCGCGACCGGTTCGGTTTCACCGGGCGGATGGATTTCTACTCGCCCGACGAGCTCGAGCGGGTGCTGACCCGGTCGGCCAGCCTGCTGGACGTCCGGCTGCTGCCCGAGGGGGCCGCCGAGATCGCCGGCCGCTCGCGCGGAACGCCGCGAATCGCGAATCGGTTGCTGCGCCGGGTCCGCGACTTCGCCGAGGTGCGGGCTGACGGCGTGGTCACCCGCGAAATCGCCGCGGCCGCGCTGGCCGTCTACGAGGTCGACGCCGAAGGACTCGACCGGCTCGACCGCGCTGTACTCGACGCGCTCGTCCGTCGCTTCGGTGGCGGGCCGGTTGGGCTGACCACGGTGGCGATTGCGGTAGGGGAGGAGCCGGAGACGGTCGAGGAAGTCGCCGAGCCGTTCCTGTTCCGGGCCGGGCTGATCGCGCGGACCCCGCGCGGTCGGGTCGCGACCGCTGCCGGCTGGCGGCACCTCGG
>JAICYF010000215.1 GCA_025934355.1 Acidothermaceae bacterium | reverse complement strand
CGCGGTGATTCATAACATTCGACCGCGCCCGCGCGAAGCAGCTCATCGGCCGCCAGGCCTCCGCTGGTGAGCGCGATGCAGGGGATCTCGAGCTTTCCGGACGCCTCGATGTCCCACACGGAATCGCCGACGAACACCACGTCGGCTGGATCGAGCCCCGACTGGTCGAGGGCCGCTTGCAAGATGTCGGGGGCCGGCTTGCTCGAGTTCGCGTCCGCAGAGCTTGTGGCCGCGGTGAGCACGTCGTCGCAGTCGAGCGCGGCCCGCAGCTTCTCCAACTCGCTTTTTGACGCGGACGACGCGAGCACCACCGAGAGCCCGGCGTCGGCGCACGCGCGCAACAGCTCGGGCGCACCAGGCAATGGCCGCAGACGATCCCAATACATCGAGTACAGCGTCTTCTTCGCGGTGTGCAGAGCGACCTGCTCCTCGTCGTCGAGCTGCGTGTCGGCAGTGTTGCTGGCCTTCAGCAGGTGCTCGACGATTCGGTCGGAGCCCATCCCGATCGCCCGGTGAATGTGCGCCATCGAAACGTCGAAATCGAGCTGGCGCAAGGCTTGCCACCAACACACGGTGTGCAGGTAACTGGTGTCGACGAGGGTGCCGTCGACGTCGAAGAGAATGCCTGCGCTCATCGCGTGGTCACCACGGTTACGACGGTTCTAGGGACTGGGTGGCCTTTTGGATCGCGTCGTACACCAGTTGCGCGGTGTCGGAAATTGCCTTCGCGGTGAGCACGCTGGCGAGTAGCCGGGTGGTTTTCGGCGCCAGCACCAATCCACTGATCAAGCCGGTCGCGACCCACTGGGCTAAGCAAAACGGGCAGGTGAGCAGTTCACCGACGGCGTGTTGGAAACCCTCGCCCCGCACCTCTTCCGACAACTCCGCCTCGCCCGATTGGCCGGCGAACTTTGTGAAAGGTGCCCGAAAGGGGCTGAGCACGGGGTCTTTCGCGAGCATTCGGCTGAGCTTGTGGGTGCCGATGCCGACAAGAAAGAGGTCGGCTGCGCTCACCTGCCGAGGCGCCGGCCGCTTGAGCAGCTTGGCGGTTACGGCTGCGGCCGCCGTGGTTCCCGTGTAGATCGAGATCAGGCCGAGGTAGCCGCCTAGCGGACGGTCGTGTCCGGCGCTGTACTCCTGCTTGACCCGAGACACCCAATGCCGCGCGTGCGGCACAACCGACACGGGCGCGACTGACGCTGGCACCACCGGCCTCGACATTACTGACCGCGCCACTTCGTACTCCGTCCTGCGATCTGTCGACCGACTCTTGATCTCGCTTGTGACGCTGCCTACCCAATGCATGCGGCAAAGCACACAAGCTCGCCGGTTCGCCGATGTGGGTGCCACTGCTGCGGCGGTTGGGGCGCGTCAGCGATGGGTATCTCCCGTGCCGAAAGCCCATAGGGCGTTGGAGAAAATCATGGAGCACTGGATTGCCGCGGTGGCCGCGTCCATCGTTGGCGTGGCGATGGCGGTGCTCGTCGTCGTGGTCAGCTTCAAGGTCGCCGGCCCAGAACCCCAACACACGTTTTCGAATCAACCGACCGTTGGGACCGCCGCTTCACAGACCGACCCGCTGGGGTTGGACCTGCCGTAGCAGTCGGTCGCACATTCGTCGCAGCGAGCAGGTTTAGGACGCCGTCATCGTGGGGCAGATGGCCGGTCAGCACGCACGCGAGCGTCGAGCAGGCACGAGACCAAGGGGCGGACCGCATGGAGCAGTCACATCACGACGTCGGGGCGATGATTCCGCTGACGACGGAGCAGTACCGACAAGCCGCACTTGCCGTTTGTGGTCGTGCCCAAGATGTCGAGGATGCCGCGCTGTTGCTCGACGCTCTCGGTCTGCGTGCCGCCTTGCGCGCGGTCGCGATACCCGCCTGACCGCGGACCACTTCAACCGCCGTGCTGCCGAATGGCGCACGGCGGTTGCGCCATGTGGACCAACACGATCCAGACGTATCGGCGGTTGGCATCGGCGCCTGGGTGGCCGACGCTTGTCGAGGGAGTGAAATATCTCCGGTCTGGGCGGGCTCGAGCCTCCTGCCGGAGTCGATCCGGATGCGAGGTGGACGCGTGAGCAGTGACGCGCGCCGTCTCGCGACCGCAGCCACCGCGGATCGTGGCGGTGACCGCGCTTCTCGTTCCGGCCGTGCCGGCCGTGCTGGTTCTTCTGTGGTTTCGCTCGAATCGGGCCAATCGACGGCTGCGGCGATCGCCGCCTGCGGGGCCGCGCTACCGGAGGTTCTCACTGACCCGAGGCAGCCGCGGTTGCTGTTTCAACCCATTGTCGACTTGACCAAGGGCAGCGTCGCCGGCTACGAGGCGCTCGCCCGTTTCGACGGACCGGTCGACGCAACGCCCGACAAGTGGTTCGCCGCAGCCGCACGGGCCGGCCTTGGGCCGGCGTTGGAAAGCCGTGTCGTGCGCGCCGCGCTCGCCGCCCGTGAGTCGTTGCCGGCCAACTGCTTTCTGACTGTGAACGTGACGCCGCGGGCGCTGACCAGTGCCCCAGTCATGGACGAGTTTCTCCGCGGCGGCGAACTCACCGGACTGTTCGTCGAACTGACCGAGGAACAGGCCATCACCGACCCCGATGCGATGCGGCGCGACCTGGCGCGACTGCGCGACCGCGGCGCGATGATCGCCCTGGACGACGCGGGATCCGGCTACTCGGGTTTGCAGCGGTTGCTCGCGCTTGGCCCAGAGCTGATGAAGCTTGACCGCTCGCTGGTCAACGGAATCGATGAGGACGAAGCCAAGCGAGCCTGCGTCGAGATGCTCATCGTGCTCGCCCGCCGGCTTGGCGCCTGGCTGCTGGCAGAAGGCGTCGAGCAGCCAGGGGAGCTGCGCGAACTCATCAACCTCGGCGTGCCCCTCGCCCAGGGCTACCTGCTGGCCCGGCCAGAGCCGCCGTGGTCATCGCTCGGCGCGCAGACGACGGCGCGCATCCGGGTCTCGGCCCGCGCCGCCTGGAGTCGCGGTCAGATCGCGGCCCTGGTCGAACCCGTCCTGCTCGTTCCCGCCGAGCAGGCCGACGTCATCCGTGCGTCGGGTTACCGCAGTGTCACCCCGAACGGTCCTGGTGAGCCGCAGCGGCTGGTGGTGTTCCTCGACGAGGACGGCCGACCCACGTCGCTGGCTGTTCGTGACGACGACACCGACCACGTTCGCGAGGTGGAGCTCACCCTGCGGCTCAACATCACCTCGCCGATCAGCGACGCGACTCCCTTGTGCATGGCGCGCCCCGCCGGTCAGCGGTTCGACCCGGTGTTGTGCACGCATGACGACGGCACGGTGGCGGGCGCGGTGCGCATCGAGCGCATCATTGACTGGCTAGCGGAGCGTTAGCCGAGCTGTACACCAGCGCTTACCGGATCCTCGTCGGCGCCGCACCACGTACGATGGCGCCGTGGCTGGAGAGGTGCCGCAAGAGCCGCGTTGGCTGGACGACGACGAGCAGCGCGTCTGGCGGTCGTTTCTCGCCGCCACGCAGCTGCTGAGCGACCGGCTTGACCAAGAGTTGCAGCGCGACTCAGGTATCCCGCACACCTATTACGAGGTCTTGGTGCGGCTGTCAGAGGTTCCGGATCGCCAACTGCGCATGAGCGAGCTGGCGGATCGCTCCTTGTCGTCGCGCAGCCGGCTGTCGCACGCGGTCGCCCGGCTGGAGGAAGCCGGCTGGGTGCGTCGAGAGACCTGCCCCACCGACCGGCGCGGGCAACTCGCCGTCCTGACCGACAAAGGGTTCGCGGCGTTGGAGGCGGCGGCGCCCGGACATGTCGAGGGCGTGCGCCACCACTTGTTCGACCAACTGAGCCCCGACCAGGTGCGCCAGCTCGGAGAGATCTGCGATGCGATCGCGGGTCCGCTGGGCGCGATGGACGAAAAGCCGGTCGAGAACTGCTGACCGATGCACCCGTGCGCCTGGCTGCGGCGTCCAATCGATTTGTGAAGACTTCTTGGACGACGCGCGCGCTTGTCGTCGCGTCAATCGGCGGTGTCGCGCTCACCGCGTGCTCAAGCAAGCACGGAACCAGCGCCAGTCAGAGCACAGACACGCCGAGCATTCCGACTTCGGCGTCGTCGGCGCCGCCCGTCTCAGCTAGCCCGGCGCAAGCCCCGACGTCGACGAGCGCTGCGCCGTCCGCGCCGTCAACTGCGTCGTCAACCGTGTCGACGCCGGCACCGGTTCCGGCCGAATTCGCCCCGCAGTCAGTCACGTTCGTCTCGCCCACCGCCGGCTTCACACTTGGAGCGGCGCCGTGCGCCACCGGGAGTTGCACCACACTGGTGGCGACGACTGACGGTGGTAAGACATGGAGCGAAGTCAGCCAGCTGAGTCCATCGCTGGTCGGTGACAACCCAGCCGTCAGCAAGGTGCGGTTCGCCACGCCGCGCGACGGTTGGGTTTTCGGCCCGCAACTGTGGTCCACCCACGATGGGGGCAAAACGTGGCGGCAGATCCCTGAGTCGCAGCAGGT
>JAICYF010000291.1 GCA_025934355.1 Acidothermaceae bacterium | reverse complement strand
TTGGGCGATGATCGGGCCGGTGTCGACGCCGTCATCGACCACGAACAGTGTGCAGCCAGTGATCTTCACGCCGTACGCCAGGGCGTCGCGCGGACCGTGCATGCCGGGAAAAGCGGGCGACAACGCCGGATGAGTGTTCACGATCCGGCCCCCGAACTTGCCCATGAATGTCGCGCCGACCAGCTTCATGAATCCAGCGAGCACCACCAGGTCAGGCGCGTGCGCCGCGACCGCATCGGTGAGGGCGGCGTCCCACGCCGACCGGTCGGCAAAGTCCTTGACGCGAACGACGAAGGTCGGAACCTCGACTTGGCCTGCGCGATCAACCGCGAGGGTGCCGTCACGATCGGCGCCCACCGCGACGATTTGCGCGCCGTACGCCGGATCGGCGGACGCGTCGAGCAGCGCCTGCAGATTGGTGCCCGTCCCCGACACAAGGACGACCACGCGCAACGGGCTACGACGCAGCTGAATCTCCCGGAGTCTCCCCCACGCGACGAGTGGGGTGCGGCGGCGAAAGACTATCGGGCCGGCGCCGGCCGGTTAGCGCCGGTCGCGCCAGCGCAGCAGCCATATCGTGACGGCCGCGACGCCACCGATCTCAAACCCGCCTGCCAGGAGCACCCATCCCCCTGTCGGACCGATCTCGCTCATCCGACCGGCGCCTAATGACCCGCTCGACAACCAGGCCACGATCGAAAGCAGCACACCCGCCACCACGCCTGCGGCCAACCCCCAACCGCACTCCTGCAACCCCTGCTTCACCCACCACGGCGCGTCTTCGGCGGCTGCGGGCGCCGGACGCTCGCGCACAAGCAACCAGCCAGCGAGCACGCCGGCCGCGAGCGGCGCGACGAGCACAAGCCAGCCGACACCAGTGGCAGATCCGCTTTCTGGCAACGGCGCGAACAACGGCAACGATGGAACGGCGCCTAGCGTCACGCCGGTCACCGAAACCGAGGTGTGCGCACCAACCGCGAAGCCAGGGCCGAGCGAGTACGCGCTAGCCCAGGCGGCCGCGTTCGGCACATACGCAAGTGTCACCACCGACAGCAGCACCGCGCCCGAGTAGCCACCGTGGGTTGCCGCGGCGAGCGCGCCCGCCCGGTTGGCGCTATTCGTGAGCGCGGCCGCGACGATTACCGCGCCAAGCCCAATAACCACCGCGGACGACGAAACACCGGCGCGGATTGCGGACCTCACGTCGTCCGGGATAACGGCGAGCAGCCGGTCGAGCTGATGGGTCTCGCGCAACGCGCCAAAGCCGCCACACACCAAGGCGACGACGAAGGCGCCCGCGAGCGCCTGCAACGGTTCGGGGCGAACCGCGCCTATCCGTGCCGGATTCGTCAGCAGCGCGGCGATGACCGCGTAGGGCACCGCGAGCGCGAATGTCGCGGCGCCCGCGTCGAGGAGATCCGTTCCACCGCTGTGCCGGACCGCGAGGCGTCCAGCCCTGACCAGCAGCGCGCCAAGCAAAGCGGTCAACCCGAGCGGGATCACGCTGACCGATCCGGCGCCGACTGCGATGCCGGTGTGCTGCGCGAGCAGCCAGGCTTGCAACGCGGTGGCGATCGCCGGCCGGATCGCGTCGTCGTGATGGGCCGCCGTCACCCACGCCGTTAGCGTGAGGCAGATCAGGATCGCGACGCCGAGCGCGATGGTCCAAGCGGCGACCGCGGTGCCGACGACCGCGACCGGCCGAGATTTCGGTTGCGAGTCGCCCGACTCAGGTGGCTGCTGGGGCTTTCGAGTCGCCGCCGACGGGCGCGACATGGTGTCGGCCATGCGCCCCATGCTGTCAGCGGGCGCGCCGAATCCCTTGAATCCGCAAACTGCTCGGGGTGTCGCACATGGCAAAGGGGCGGCCGGTGAACCGGCCGCCCCTGTTACCGCGGTTAGAGCTGGTCGGTCGACGAAGCCGTCGGCTGGTCGGTCGGCGACGTCGGCTGGGCCGGCGGAACCGGCGCGCCGCCGGATGCGGCCGACTTGTTCATCGCGGTCGCGTCCCACGCCAACTTCTCGCCCGAGGAGCGGAAGTTCATGACCGCGAACGCCGTCTCGACGATGGCCGCGATCATCAGGAGGTAGCCGCCCCATTTCACCCCGACCGAGATTCCAGCGACATTGGCGTGCGGATAGGTGAAGCCGCGCAGGATGACGAGCAAGGTGCCAATGGCGGACAGGCCAGCCACGAGCAAGTTCGCGCCGACCGGAAGCTTTGGCAGGTTGGCGCCACCAAAGACCCGC
>JAICYF010000235.1 GCA_025934355.1 Acidothermaceae bacterium | reverse complement strand
GCGCGAGGCCGTCACGGTCGAGCAGGTTGGACGGCGAGTAATCCCCACCGTCACGCAGATAGCAGAACACCGCCCGCACGAGCGCCACGTCAGTCCCGGAAAGGTCGGCCCACGCCAGCCGATACGCGGCCAGCTGCACGGCCGCGGCAGCGGCGTCGTCACCGCGCGGTCGCCGTCCGGTTTTCCAGTCGACAACGGTGAAACCGCCGTCCGGGTCGGCGAAAACGGCGTCCATGCGTCCGCGAACAATCGTGTCGCGGACCACCAACTCGAACGGTACCTCGACCTCGACCGGATCGCGCTGCGCCCACGGCATCGCCAAGAAGGCTTGCTGCAACGCCAAAAACTCGGAGTCAGGTGCCGCGTCGACATCGGCCGACCCTGGCAACTCGTCGATGTCGACCAGCCGTGGCGAGGAGAACCGCTGCTCGAGCCAGGCGTGCAACGCGGTGCCGCGCCGTGCCAACGGCGCCGGTGGCATCGGCATCGGACGACGCAGCTGCATCGCCAACTCGGCCGGATCGCGACGTAACGACACCAGCTGGCTGACCGAGAGATGGCCAGGCAACGCCACCTCGAGACGAGCTCGCTGCTCGCGCGCCTCACGCTCGGCGAGCAACACCTCGACGTCGCGATCCCACTCCCGCATCGCGGCCACAACCAGCAAGTCGTCATCGGCAGCTGACGCGACCAACGACGCCGCTTCCTCAATCGCCGGACGACGTGAGCCCAACGGGTCGTACGGCCAAGGCAGCGTGGTCTTTCCACCCGCGAGCAACGGGTTGGTGTCGCCGTCGGACGGCATCGGCGTCCAGCACTCGACCACGCCGGCACCAGCGACGCACGCGTCGTGCACGGCCATCAAGAATTCGCCGTCCGCACGGGCAGATTTGATGTCGTCCCACCGGTATCCCGTACACAGCAGCATCGACTTCGCACGGGTAACCGCGACGTACGCGAGCCGTCGCTCCTCGCGCCTCAGGTGCTCCTTCACCGACTCCGCGAAGCGCGAGATCTCCGCAACCGCAGCCGGTTGATCGACCGACGAGTCGATCGAGGTCGTCGGCAACCCGTCACGATCACCGCGCAACGGCCAGGGCAGCTGACCTCGCCGAGTCAACCAACCTCGAACGTCGGCCGGCCGCACGGTCGGAAACAGGCCCTCCACCATGCCGGGCACCACGACGACGTCCCACTCAAGGCCCTTCGCGCCGTGCACGGTGAGCAGTTGCACCCGACTCGCCGACGCCTCGACACCAGCGCGCGACTCGGGCACCGCGGAGTCGTCGTCAGGGCGCTCGAATCCACGCTCTTCGACCGCAGCGGCGTCGAGGTATTCGAGAAACGCCGGTAGGCTGGTCTGCTGATCGGAGTCGCCCGCCTCCGCGAATTCGGCCGCGACCTCGATCAAACGGTCGAGATTCGCCCGAGTGGCGAGGGAATCTCCACGCGCGAGCACTTCGACGTCGAGCCCGGTGGTTCGAATAACGTCAGCCACCAGCTCCGGCAACGGCTGCGAAATACGGGCCCGCAGCCCGCGCAACTCGTTGCGCAACAACGACATGCGCGCGTGACCCTCAGCCGAAAGCCAGTCGCGCGGCGGCAGGTCGTCGAGCGCGTCGATGATGCTGCTTTCGTCGACCTCGTCGGGCTCGAGTTCCCCTTCCACGTCGGACGACGTCGCAGCATCATCACTCGGCAGCTTCATCAATTGCCGTGCCCAGCGCCCCAACGCCGCGATGTCACGCGGACCGATGCGCCAGCGCACGCCGGTGAGCAAACGCATCAACGCGTCGCCGCGTCCAGGATCGGCGAGCACCCGCAAAACCGCGACCACGTCGACGATCTCGGGCTCGAGCAGCAGGCCGCCAACACCGAGGATCTCCAATGGGATCTCGCGCGCCCGCAGCGCCGCCTCGATCCGGGGCACCTGCTTCCACGCCCGCAGCAACACCGCGACGCTGCGGGCGGGCTCACCGCGTTCACGCGCCGCGGCGTCTGCATTCCACACCGCGGCCACGTGATCGGCGACGGCCTCGGCCTCCTCATCGATCGTCGAATACAAACCACAGCGGACGACGCCCTTCGGGGCGCCCGCACGCGCGACCAACGTCGGCGTCGAAATCGCGCCTTCACGCAACCCGGCAGCCACCTCGTTGGCCACCAACAACACGCCGCTGTCATTGCGAAAACTGGTGCTCAGGGTGAGCACCGAAGCGGGCACGCCGGCGCGCGCGAAGTGCGTCGGAAACGCCGAGAGCGTGCCCTGGCTAGCGCCACGCCAGCCGTAGATCGCCTGCGACGGGTCGCCGACCGCGGTGAGTAACGGCGGATCACCCGCGAGGTCGTGCACCGGACCGAAAAGCGCGCGCAAAAACACCAACTGGGCATGGCTGGTGTCTTGATACTCGTCAAGCAGCACGGCGCGAAACGTCGAACGCTCGCCAGCCGCGACCTCGGCAAAACGGTCAGCCAGCTCGGCGGCTAACGCCATCTGGTCGGCGAAGTCGAGCACTTCTGTCTTGCGCTTGGCGGCCTCGAACTCGGCGACCAAGGGCAGCAGTTGACAGCGCGCCGACAATGCGCCGGCGACCTTCTGAAGGTCGGCGTGCAACGCCTTCTCGCCACGCTGCTTCTCACCTCGTGGCAGCGCGCCGAGCAAACTGTGCAGCTTCTCGCAGAACGCGCGCAGCTCGTCGCCAGCCACCCGATGCTGCGCCAAATCTTCGGCAAGGGACAGCACATCTGTGGTCACGGTGCTTGGTTGCACCAGCACGGAGTCCATGTCGCCGTCGTACGTCTCGACGATCCGGCGCGCGTATTGCCAAGCGACGGTTTGGCTGACGAGTCGCTGGCCCGGCTCGCGGCCGAGCCGCAGCGCGTGATCGGCGACGATCCGGCCCGCGTAGGAGTCGTACGTCGAGACAGTCGGGTCGCCGGACATCACCAGCTCGGCGTCGATCAACCCATGGCGCGCCAGCTGGGAAAGCCGGCGACGAATCCGGGCCGCCAGTTCGGCCGCGGCCTTGCGAGTGAACGTCAGCCCGAGCACCTGGTCGGGTCGAACAATCTCGTTCGCCACCAGCCAAACCACCCGGCCGGCCATGGTCTCCGTCTTGCCCGAACCCGCCCCAGCCACCACCAGGCTTGCCGACGACGACGATTCGATGACCGCCACCTGTTCGGCGGTGGGCGTGGGTTGACTGAGCGCTTCGGCAATGACGGCGGCAGAAAACCTCATGCCGTCACCTGCCGGCCCTCGCGCTGCACCGGGCACGACGTGCGGACCGGACACGCCCTGCACAAGTCGTTGTCGACCGCGTCGAACACCGCGCCAGCCATGCCATCGGCGCACCGGCGCACCAGTTCGTGCGCCCACGACTCGTCGTCGCCGGTCAGTGGGTCCTGTCGTTGCACCGACGCCTTCTTTTGGGTGCCGCCGATTTGGATCAGCTCGGCGCCGCCGGTGAGACGCACGCCGCCGGTGACATCGTCGAAGGCGCCCTCGACCACCGCGAGTTGATACGCGCCGAGTTGCGCATGCTGCGGCAGATCCTCTTTACGCGCCGAATGCTTGCCGGTTTTCAAATCGACGACGACCAACCGCCCGTCCTCGTCCATTTCGAGCCGGTCGACCTGCCCGCTCAA
This sequence comes from Acidothermaceae bacterium, assembly GCA_025934355.1. Lineage (GTDB taxonomy): Bacteria > Actinomycetota > Actinomycetes > Acidothermales > Acidothermaceae > JAICLV01. Next base: position 217 of record JAICYF010000235.1, on the reverse strand, counting down.
CACGGCGCGCCCGATGACAATGCGAAAGTCGCGTTCGGCGGCGACAAACGCGCGGTCGTTGCCACGCATCCAGGCGATCAGCTTGTCGAGAATCTGGGCCGCCCGCTCGCGTTGGCGAGCTGCGAACCAGCCGGTTCCGACGTCGAGTTGCCGCACTACCAGGTCAAAACGGGACCGAAGCTGCTCGTCGGTCAGCCGCTGCTCTGCCGCCTCCTGG
>JAICYF010000124.1 GCA_025934355.1 Acidothermaceae bacterium | reverse complement strand
CGGCGCGATCGCGGAGTTTCCGAGCGTGACGCTGGTCAACCACACGTGCGCGCTCACCGGTGTCGGACCGGGTGCTCACGGCATCGTCAACAACGCCTATTACGACCGGTCCGAGGCGGTGCAGCGGCTGACGAACGACGCCCGCACGTGGCATCGCTGGTCGGAGTGGCTCACACCGGGCGTCCGTACGGCGTTCGAACGCGTCACCGGACCGACGGCCTGCATCAACGAGCCCGCCGACAGCGGGGCGTCCTACTCGACGTTCCGCTTGATTCGCGACGCCGGATCATCAGGCGGCGCGTCGGACATGAACTCGCTGCTGCCGGATCCGGTGACGGACCCGCACACCACGAAGGACTTCGTCGGGATCAAGGACTACGCCTGGTCCTCCTCGGTCGATGCCGTCGGTCTCCAGCAGATGCTCGACATGTGGCCGTCGCCGTCACAGGCGCCGGCGCTCACGTGGTGGAACGTGCTGCTGACGGACACCGGGCATCACGAAGGTGGCCCGCACTCCGAGATCGCACATGCCGCGATGCGCGACGCCGACGCGCGACTCGGTGTGTTCCTGGACCACCTCGAGCGGATGGGGATGCTCGGCCAGACGACGTTCCTTCTCACCTCGGACCACGGGTCAGAAGGCGCCGACCTCGACTGCCGAGGTGACTGGACAGCATCGCTACAAGAAGCGGGCGTGAAGTTCCGTGATGAGGCCTACGGCTTCATCTATCTGGGTCGCTCCTAGCCGCTCGTTTGCGACGAATCCGCCTTCTGAACTGGGCTTTTGCTTGACCCGCTGGTGGCCGTAAGACACCGCTGTAGTCCGCAATCTCGCGGACTTTCTGCGGACTGAGCAAGATCATGCGGACTGAATGCGGACTGAGCCAAGATCATTTGCACCGCATCGCGGCGTCCGTAACCGACTTCGTGCAACGGATGTGTCGGCTCATCGCGTTCTACAAGTGTGACCATGAGGGTCGGGGGTGACGCGTGGTCGGCGAGGTCTCCATCGAGGAGTTCGTTGCCGCGCGCGGGCCGGCCTTGGTGTGGTTCGCGTTCGTGCTCTGTGCTGGCGACCCGCAACGAGCTGAGGATCTGGTGCAGGCTGCATTGGCCAAGGTGCTGAGGCGCTGGGACCGAATCTGCGCCGGGGGCCAGCCAGAGGCCTACTTGCAGTGCGTGATCGTGACGGAGAACGTGTCCTGGCGCCGCCGGCGCTCTGCGTCCGAGAGACCGACCGACGTGCTGCCGGAATCGGCAACCGTCGATGCGTACACCGTGGTCGACGCGCAGGATGCCGCCTGGCGAATGCTTCGCGACCTACCTGCGCGCCAGCGTGCCGTGCTCGTCCTTCGCTACCTCGAGGACTGGCAGGACGCGGCGATTGCGCAGGCGCTCGGATGTTCGGAAGTGACCGTGCGAACACAGGCCGCCCGTGCCCTGCAGAAGTTGCGCGCCAAGTTGGGCGAGGAGTGGACCGTTACGGCTGGGAGTGAGGATCATGCCTGACCTTGGACAGCTATTGCGCGACACCATGATTCGGCATCAGGAAGGCGCCCCAGCCGTCGACGGGCTAGTGACCGGTGCCCATCAGCGACGCCGCCGGCGGCAGACCTCGTTGGCGGCGGGTTCGGCCACGGTTGCCGTCGCGGCCATCGTGGCCGGCTCAGTAGCCCTCACCCACAGCTCATCAGTTCCCGGAACTGCGGACCATACGAAAGTGATTCCGTCGCTGACCGACCAGGGCACATTCGACGACCAGCTCTTCGAAGTCCAGGCGCCGACGCTCAGCCCGATCATTGGCGGACTCGGGCCACAGCCGCACGACCCCTGTGCGATCCCGGATATCAATGCGCGGGGCGAACTGCGGCAGACGTTTGACGGTGTCGCTGGAGTCATCGTCTTGAATACGACCAAATCCTGTTCAGTCTTCGTTGATGGCACGCCGACGCTCGTCGCCGCCGACGGGCAGGACCTGCACGTGCCTTTCTCCAACCCAGAGCCGATCACGGCCGAGTTCACCAAGAGTGGCCTGCATGCGGACTTCAACGGCGGCGAAGGAAGGATCGGGTTTGCCTGGCGAGGGTCCTGGTGCGGGCCCGTAGCCACGGCAATACAACTCCCGCTGTCGGAAACGCCGCGACCCAACTCGTCACCCGGACCCACTCTTACTGTGCCCCTCTCTGGCCCGAGTCCGGAGTGCACAGGTTCATCGGCGTCCACATTCGTGCCTGGCTATGTCCACGGAGTTGGCTGGCCCATGCACCCCATGGACAGCGGCGTGCTGCCGGCGCAGCCCTCATGGTCCACGCTCGAGCCCAAGATCACGGTCGAGAGTCTGGATCTGGCCGATGTGCACGTGTCCGTCACTCTGCACAACCCGAGCAGCACCAACGTCGTCCTGCAGCCATGCCCGCGCTTCACCATCGCGATCTACAACGGCTACGCCGACGGCTCATTCGAGCCACAACACGACGCACTGTTCCCCTGCGGAGCCGACCCCGTCATCGCGCCGCATGAATCCCGGACCTACACGTTGCCCGGCCTCGACTTCTCCGCCGACACCGATCAGCGCACCCCGATCAAACGCGTCCTGTTCTTCTCGTTTGCCGAACTTCAACCGGTGCGCATCGACATCCCGGCCAGCTGAGTCATCGCGCGGGACCGGGCGCGGCCATCGGCAGGTGGGGACGCCCGTGGGGACGTTCCCGGTGATGCGCATCGGCACGTGAGCTCCCGCTGGGCACCGTCGACCGACAGCTGGTCAAGGTGGTCGGCAAGCCGCCGGCGCTGGGTTCACTCAAGACGGCGTCGTCGCGTCGGGTGGTGCCGCTGCCGGCCTTCGTAGTCGACGCCCTCGCGGCGCACCTGGCCGCGTATCCGCCCGGTCGTGACGGGCTTGTCTTCTCCGGCGCGGACGGGCAGCCGATCGCACGCGCCTGTCTGCACCGGGCGTGGCGCAAGGCGATCGGCGAGGCTGGACTGCCGGCCGACACGACCTGGCACCTGTTGCGGCATACCTACGCGAGCATTCTGATTGATGGCGGCGAGTCGGTGACCGTGGTCGCGCGGCGCCTCGGCCACGCGAATCCGTCGGAGACGCTCCGGACCGACTCGCACCTGTGGCCAGACTCGGACGACCGCACCCGTCAGGTCGTCGACGCCGCCTTCAGCGGGCCGACTTCGGACGATGCGGCCGACAGCGCTGGCCCCGACGACCCCTGATTTCTGTGCTACATTATTGGCGCGACAAGCCGCTGCGATGGTTCCAGTCGGCTCGCCGCCATCGCGTCGGTAGAGGGCACGCGCTGCACGTGATGACGACGAACGATCCCACCGTCGTGCCGGCGACCGCCGCGTACGACGAACGTCTCGGGTGGATCGGAGTGGATGACCGTGGCATCGAACTCGAGATCACCGCACTCGTCCTGGCCGACGCTGTCGTGGTTATCCATGTCATGCCGACGACCCTGCGAAGGCCGCCATGACCGCTAAGCGTCGAGGGAAGCTGAGTCCGACGGTCGGGCGCGACGAGGTGCTCCGCGACAGCCGCGGGCGAGTCATTGACGACGATTACGTCACGGGTGCAGTCGAGGACGCGATCGCGTATGTGCGCGGGCGCGGGAGACCCTCACTATCTGAGTCGGGCGAGTCGCCGCTGATTCGAGTCCGGGTTTCCCGTGACCTCGATGTTGCCGTGCGCGAGGCAGCGAACCGAGCCGGGACGAGCGTGTCTGAATGGGTCCGGACCGCCCTGGAGCGCGCCGCCAGCGGCTGAGCCCGCGGTCGCCGGAAGAACAAGTACAGAATTGTCGGCGGCTCCATCTAACGTCTCTTTAGACAGACGATGATCGGATAGCTCGACGGCAACGGAGATAGGGACATGGGGGAAGCATCTGGCGTGGCGGTTCAGTTGCCGACACCTTTGGCCGTGGCTCTGGAGCAGCCGGCAGGTGCGCGTTGGGTTCGCGTGGCGCTACAAGTCAATCCATTTGAATATTCCGGCGCCAACGCACCGCGTAATTCGTACGCGGACGAGGCGGCATACAACGAAGCGATCGTCGCCAAGTGCAAAGAACTCAAGATCGAAATGGTCGCCATTACGGACCACTGGCGAGTGGACTCAGCGGCTGGACTCATTGGCGCGTGTGAGCGGGCTGGCATCGTTGCTCTGCCAGGCTTCGAGGCCAACTCAGAAAGCGGCGGCGCTCACATGCTGGTGATCTTCCCCGCTGGGACGCCAGCGACTGACATCAACGCCGCCATCGGCGCGTGCGGCGACAACGTGTCGCCTGGCTGCGCGCCTGGCACGCCCGGCAAGTCGTTCAGCGATATCTGTACGGCGATGACCAAGCGTGGTGCCCTGGTGATCGCGCCACATGTGAACACGCCGTCCGGGATTCTTTCCGCAATGTCTGGTCAGGCCCTCAGCCTCCAGTGGCGATGCGAGGACTTTCAGGCGGCTGGGGTCTCGCCTGGCCAGGCGCTGTCTCAGCAACAGCGCGACGTCCTTGAGAACCGGACGGCCGAGTTCGAGCGAGCGCACCCGGTGGCTGTGTTGCACGCGGATGACGTGTGCCATGCCGATCGCCTTCCTGCCGACGGCGCAACCAGTTGGATCAAGATGTCGACGCCTTCGCTGGAGGGGTTGCGCGTCGCCGTGCGTACTCCGGACACCAGGATTCGAACGCAGGATCCGGAATCAACTCCTCACGCCCGCATAAGGGCTATCGCCTGGGAGGGTGGATTCCTAGACGGGTTGCGGCTGCAGCTCAATGAATCGTTGACGGCCATCATCGGCGGTCGCGGAACAGGGAAGTCGACGATCATCGAGAGTCTTCGCTACGTCCTCGACATACCGGCCATAGCCGAAAAGGCTCGAGCGGACCATACGGACTTCGTCCGAAAGGTGCTCCGTGACTCGACGACGGTCTCGGTCCTTGTAGAGAGCCTGACACCCACGAGGCAAGACTTCATCATTGAGCGCACAGTTCCCAACTTGCCGATCGTCAAAGACGTTGCGGGAACAGTCCTCGCGCAACGTCCACTGGACTTGCTTGGACGCGTCGAGATCTTCAGTCAGCACGAACTGGCGGAGCTTGCAGAGGACAAGACGTATGTAGCGCAGTTGTTGGAGCGGTTTGCTGGCGTAGACCCAGACCGGGACGAGCGCGACGCCGTGAAGCGAGCGCTGACGATAAACCGCAAGGCGATACTCGAGGTAGCCGCTGAGCTGGAAGAGCTTCGTGATCGCCTGGCCGACCTGCCCCGAGTCCGCGAGCAGGTGGCAAGGTTCGCCGAGGCCGGCATCGATGCCCGTCTAGAGGAACAACAGCACCTCCAGCACGAGGAGCGCTTGCTCGATACTGCTGGGGAGCGCATTGCCTCTGTGTCTCCCGCCGCCGAGGGGCTCCGGCAAGGCGGCTTGCTGGATGCCGGGTTTGTCTCGGTGGCGGCTCTCGAACAACTGCCGCGCAAGGACTTGCTAGAGGAAGTTGCGCCGATCCTCCAGCGCTTGCGTGCCGGTATTGATGCTGCCCTCCAACAACTCGAGGCGGCAGTTCAAGACGCAAGCACCGGGCTCGATGGCCTTCGCGAACGGTGGCGTGCCGCGACGGATTCCCTTCGTCAGCAGTACGACGAGGTCGTTCGCAACTTGCAGGACGCCGGACTGGACGCGGCAGGGTATCTCGCGGTTACAGCACGGGTCGAACGGCTGTCCGCAGAAGTTCCACGTCGGGAAGAGCTCGAACGACACCTCGAAACGTTGAAGACCGAGCGGCGACAACTCTTGGCACGGAACCAAGCTCTGGATGCTGCTGCGTATCGCCGCCTCTCAGAGGCTTGCAGGACGGCGAACGAACATCTGAAAGGCGACGTCGTCGTTCGCCCTATGCGCGGCCGCGACCGGCAACGACTTGAGCGCATCGTCCGCGATCACGTAGCAGGCCAGCGGACCCAGATCGTGGCCGCCATTCAGCGCGAGGATTTCGCGCCTGCGGCATTTGCTGTCGCCAGTCGCGCCGGCGCCGAGACACTGGGGGATGAGTTCGGCATCCGCGGAGCTCAGGCGACCAGCCTGGCCTCGGCAGGTGAGCAGTTGTTCATGCTCCTAGAGGAAGAGACAATTCCGTTGGCGGCGGAAGCTCAGTTGAACGTCGCGACTGCTGGGATTCGCTACAAGAACCTTGATGACCTTTCCAAGGGGCAGAAGGCAACGGCCCTGCTCCTGTTGCTGCTGACGAGCGGCGCAAGTCCCCTGATCATCGACCAGCCTGAAGACAACTTGGATAACCGCTTCATCTACGACGGCGTTGTACCTCGACTGCGCGACCTGAAGGGGGGTCGCCAAGTCATCGTCAGCACGCACAACGCCAATGTTCCTATCCTTGGGGACGCCGAGTTGGTCGTCGCGATGGAGAGTGAGGGCAATCGCGGGCGCACCTGCGACGGCGGAGTCGGTTCGATCGACGACGAGACGGTACGCAAGCTAGCTGGGACGCTCCTTGAAGGCGGCAAGGATGCCTTCGCTGCCCGCCAGTATCTGTACGGCTACTGAGTGCGGCCACACCGGTTGTCGCCGCACATGATCAGTTGAGAAGCAACGCCGTGCTGCGCTCCCCGCTTTGCATCTTCACGAGCTCGGGATGAACCGCTAGCAGTTCGCGGATGATGCGCAGCCCGATAGAGGTTGCTTCAGTGAACGCCGTTCCGACTTCGGACAGTTCATAGTCAGCTCCATGAACGATCTTGCTGCGCAGCCTGTAGATGTCGGCTGCTCGTCTACGAAGCGCGGCTCGTGAGTTTCCTTGCGGCTCCAGGAGGCGCGCGATGGAGGCCGAAACTCTTAGCGTGGCCTCGGTTTCGCCGCCGAACAATGCTTCCCAAGCAATTACTGCGTCGATCAGTCCGTCGGTCGGATCAGTTCTTTCAGCGAGGGCTCGAAGCAGCCGAGTAGGAGACGGACCGAGACGCTTCATCGGCACGGTGTCCAATTTCTCGATCCAGGCCTTCCACGACGTCACCTCGTCGTGAGTGAGCTGCGTCGGCGTCCGGCTCGCAAACCGTTGAGGGTCGTTCCAGCTCACGCCTCCGCCCTGAGCCAGCGGCTCAATGAACCGCCTCCATACAGGTACGAGGACCGGCTGGGTAGAACGCTCACAGGCGAGCGCGAACGCGAGTCGAACCTGCAAGATTCGGTTTTCCAGGTCCTCCGAGCTTCGGAGACTTGGCCAGGGTCGGTCGATGTCGAGGGATTCATTCGTGAACAAGGCGACGAGCGGAACGTCGGCCTCGAGAACAATGTCGCCCGCATCACTGATCACCACCTCGGAGCCATCTTCGGCCCGCGCCATCGTCCGTTGAGCCCCAAGGCCACGCTTAACCCACACGGGGTGGTCGGCGTCGCGTGCAGGCCGTATACGCCCCCAAGGGAGGGCTATCGTCGCGTCGTCTGGCAGCAGGATGCCGGTGATAGATGCAACGGCGAGCGTTCTTGTCGGCTTGCCCGTGTACATCTTGCGTGCCGCGTCGAGAACCGTGGGCAGTTCTGCGATGACGTTGTCCGCGGTTGGGCTTGCGTGCAGTAGCCGACTTCTTTCGTAGGCCGCCCCCACCAGCGAGGAGGCGATGGAGATGAGCTGCAAGCCGCCGCCGCTACCAGTCGAGCGCATCAGGGTGACGGACGCCGACTCGTCGTCACCTGGGCCGAAAGGGAGTTGTTCGTCCTGCCGGATGGCCTCTGTCGCCTCCTTGCCGGCGGGCGAACTGTAAGCGCTGATGATGCTGCTACCGGCGATGTCGTCCGGAAGCAGCAATTCGCCGAAGCACTCCAGAACCAGTCGTTGTAGTGAGTTCAGCACCGGGTCGCCTCTTGGCTCCACCGTTTCGACGGCTGTACCGCCAACGTGTTGGCGAAGCAGGTTCACGCCGCTCTGGCCGGCAGTCTGGTTGTAACCAAGCAGAGGCGAGATCAGAAGGCGAGGCGGTACCTGCTTGTCGACGAGACCGGATTGCAGGCACGCGGTCAAGAGGATATGCATGACTTCGCGTTGAGCGGACGTGAGCGCGCCTGTGGGGTGGTTGAGCACCCAATTCGTGAAATCCTCGCCGAGTAGTCCCCGCAACTGCGTAAGTGTCGCGTCGTCAGACGGCTCGGGCACCACCTGCAGATCGGTCACAGTCGCACCATAGGTCGTCAACGTTCAACGACCCGAGTCGGTCGGGTGTTGAGTAGCGGGGTCGAGTCTCATGCGGACTTCTTGCGGACTGACGTAGATCAACAAGCCTCTGACCTGGGCAAACGTCCGCAACGGACGAGGCCTACGGCTTCATCTACCTGGGTCATTCGTAGCGGCTAGTCACGGCCAAATCTGTCTTCTGAGCTGGGCTTTTTGGTCGGCCGCCTTGGGCGAACTGACCAAGATCATGCGGACTGAATGATCTTGAAACACGGT
>JAICYF010000273.1 GCA_025934355.1 Acidothermaceae bacterium | reverse complement strand
GAGGGCCTGGGCAGCGCATGGGTCTCCAGCACCATGTTCCGTCGCGACGTCGTCCGAGGGGTACTTGATTTGCCCGACGACTGGGACCCCATGGGCGCGGTCGCAGTGGGATACGCGGCGCAACCGCCGACCACCCGACCGCCGCGTTCGGTCGACGACTTCGTGCTGCTGCGCTAGTCGACGCCACCGATTGACGCAAGGATCGCGTTCGATCAACGGATTCTGTTCGATCAAAGCATTGTGGAGGGACAACCGTGAGTCGCGCCAACATCGGCTACGCCGCCATGCTTGAGCAGTTCCATCCCACCGAGGTCGTGGAACTGTCGGTGCTGGCTGAGCAAGCTGGATTCAGCGGGGTGATGGCGGCCGACCATTTCCAGCCGTGGGTACCGCAACAGGGCCAAGCTTCGTTCGTGTGGAACGTGCTCACCGCATTGGGCGAGCGTACGCGCGGAGACATCGGCCCGGGCGTCACCTGCCCGTCGTTTCGGTTCCATCCGGCGATGGTCGCGCAGGCGTCGGCGACGTTGGAAGCGATGTACCCGGGCCGGTTCTGGCTCGGCCTGGGCTCAGGAGAGGCGCTGAACGAGCACGTCGTCGGCGGCTATTGGCCGGAGGCCGCCGGGCGACTGAAGCGCATGTGGGAAGCCGTCGAGATCATCCAAAAGTTGTTCACCGGCAAGGATGTTAAACACGCCGGGGAGTACTTCACGCTTGAGACATCGCGATTGTGGACGATGCCCGCGACCCCGCCCCCGATCTACGTGGCCACGTCGGGGCCGATCACAGCAAGACGCACCGGGAAGCTGTGCGACGGCATCATCACGCCCGGCGCCACGGTCGACAAAATCTCCGGCCTGCTGGCGAAATTCGAAGAGGGGGCACGCGAAGCGGGCAAGGATTCGGCAACGATGCCAAAGATTCTGCAGTTGCATCTGTCGTGGGCGCCCACCGACGAAGAAGCGCTACGCAACGCGCTCGTCGAGTGGCCGAACGGCGGGATGAAGTTCCAGAAGCAAGACATCCGCTCGCCGTACGACTTCGAGCAGATGGCGAAGCTGGTGCGTGCCGAGGACTTCGACGGACGAATGCTTATATCTTCCGACCCCGACGCGCATCGCAAGGAAATTCAGAAGTTTCTCGACCTGGGCGTTGACCGGGTGTACCTGCACAACGTTGGTCGCAACCAGCAAGAGTGGATCGAGGTGTTCGGGCGCGACGTGCTGCCGGCGCTGAGTCGTTGAGGCCCGAGGTCGGTGGAGATCGCGGGCCGTGTTGAAATTGGTTGCGGCGCACAACCGTCAGGACTGCACAAACACCCGAGCGTCTAGAGGAAGCGAGAGTCGCGCAAGGCATGACGCGATGGCAGCTGCTTGTCCCGGTCAAGGGGACGACGCACGCGAAGAGCCGGTTTGGCGACGCGTTCGGGCCGCACCGTCCCCGGCTGGCGCTCGCATTTGGTCGTGACACCGTGGCGGCGGCGCTGAAATGTCCGGCGGTGGCGGGCGTGACCGTCACGACCGCAGACGCCGCCGCGGCCGCCGCGTTCGACGGTGCCGGCGCGAACGTCTTCGAGGATTTCGCCTCCGCGGGATTGAACACCGCGATTGCTTACGCCGTCAGACAAATTGCGGCCCTGCGCGGCGGCCCTGTCGCCGTCCTGCTGGGCGACCTGCCGGCGCTCGCGTCGGACGCTCTAGAACGCGCGCTTGCCCTCGCTGAGCCACATCAGGCCGCCTTCACGCCCGATGCTCAGGGCACTGGCACGACGCTGCTGTGCGCCCGCAGCGCGAGTTTGCTCCAGCCACGCTTCGGCCCCGCTTCAGCGGCGGCGCACGAGTCTGCGGGCGCCGTCCGCCTGCGCGGCTCCCGACTTGACACCTTGCGACAGGATGTCGACGACGTCGACGATCTGCTCGCGGCAGTTCGGCTCGGGGTCGGTGAACACACCCGTGAGGCCTTGCGCGAAGCCGGCTGGAATGCTCCGGAGCTGGCCGCGTCCGCTCCTGCCGAGGGTCGAACTTCGTGCATGTAGTAGCCGTCATGGGCACGGTCTTCGTCCTCATCTTTCTCGGAGAGCTGCCCGACAAGTCGATGTTCGCCACGCTCGTGCTTGCGACGCGCGGGCGTCCGCTCGTGGTGTGGCTTGGTACCGCCTCCGCGTTTCTGGTGCACGTCTGCATCGCGGTGTTGGCAGGCGGACTCTTGTCGTTGTTGCCGCACGCCGTGGTCGCGGGCATCGCGGCCGGTCTCTTCGCGGGCGGGGCGATCTATGTGCTTCGCGAGGAAGAGGTTGAGCGCGCCGAGGATGCGGTGGCGGTCGTCGACACGGTCGAGCCGGACGTAACGGCCCGGCAGCGCCGACTCTTCGCAACGACTTTCGCCGTTATATTCGTCGCGGAGTGGGGCGACATCACCCAGCTGCTCATCGCCAACTTCACCGCTCGCTACGACGCGCCTTTCGAAGTCGGCATCGCGTCGGCGGCCGCCCTGTGGTCGGTGGCCGCGCTCGCGGTCGCGGCTAGCAAGTTCCTCCAAAGACTTCCGATGACTGCGGTGCGCCGCACAAGCGCGGTGATAATGGTCGCGCTCGCGGTGTGGTCGGCGCTCTCGGCCGCAGGCGTCGCTTAACGCCGGGTGCCATCAGGTGGCAACTGTCTCCTGACCCGGCGACAGCGGCATGGCGCCGACACTGACGTCACCAGCCTC
>JAICYF010000303.1 GCA_025934355.1 Acidothermaceae bacterium | reverse complement strand
CTCGTTGTTGTCGTTGATGTCTTCGGTGTAGTTGACCTTGATTCCGGTCTTGGCGGTGAAGTCGTCGAGCGTCGGGTGCTTCTTCGTCTTGTCATCGACGTCGATGTACAGCGGCCAGTTCGACCAGTTCAGCACCTTGTCGCTGGCCGAGACGTCCTTCGGCGTCGCGCCGCCGCCCTTCGATTTGGAACCGGATGTGCCACAGGCGCCGAGCAAGCCGCCACCGGCGACCATCGCGCCCCCGAACACCATGCCGCGAAGCACGGTGCGGCGACTGACCTGTCCCGCGTTGAGGCCCGCGTTGAGGCCCGCGTTGAGGCGACGAACCAAGTCAGCGGCCTCGGAAGTGTCAGACATCGGCGTTCCTTCCTGGGTTTTCTAGATTGCGGCGATCGATCGCCGAAAACGGTGCGCTGCCATGGCCCGAGCGCCGAGCCGGTGAGTTGGAGGCGGACGCGCGTGACCGCCCTGCGACGACGTCTGAGAGCTGGCCGCCCGCGCCCCGCGCATGACGACCGCCGATCGAGTGGCACGGCTCAGCCACGCGGCATCCCCTCCGGGCCGCGTGGCCGCCGTCCGAGCCCATCAACGCGCACACCGACGAAAGCGCACGCGCCTCGCGACCCGAACACGCGTGGCGTGCCGGGCGGCGTCACGAAGGGCGGCGTCATTTCGGGCTCCGAGGCGGTGATGTCCGATGGAGCAGACTTGCACGCGGACCCGGCTCTGACAAGCGATTCCGCGTTACGTTCGCGTATCGGCAACGGATTCCCTTGCCGATCTGCGGCTGAGGCAGCAGTATCCGTGGATGACCGAGATCGACCGGGCCCGCCTCGCCGGCCTGTTGCAAGCCGAGCGGACGACGTTCGCACAAACCCATCCGCGCTCACGGCAGGCCTGGATTGAGGCCGGTGCGAGCCTGCTTGGCGGCGTCCCGATGACCTGGATGCTGAAGGCGGCCGGCGGCTTCCCGCTGTTCCTGGAGGCCGCGCGCGGTGCGCGGATTCGTGACCTCGACAAGACGGAATACGTCGACTTCTGCCTCGGTGACACGGGCGCGATGGCCGGGCACTCGCCGGCGCCAGTGGTCGAGGCGGTGCACCGGCGGCTTGCCGAACTAGGCGGCGCGACCGCGATGCTCCCAACCGAAGACGCGGCTTGGGTGGGCGCCGAGCTTGCCCGCCGGTTCGGAGTTCCGCGCTGGTCGTTCGCGCTGTCGGCGACCGACGCCAACCGCTGGGTGGTGCGGATGGCGCGACACGTCACCCGTCGTCCAAAAGTGCTCGTCTTCAGCTGGTGCTATCACGGCAGCGTCGACGAGACGTTCATCGTCGTCGACCACGACGGCGCCGCTCGCTCGCGAGCCGGCAACGTCGGGGCGCCGGTCGACCCGGTCACCACGACGCGGGTCGTCGAGTTCAACGACGTGTCGGCGCTCGAGCAAGCGCTGGCCCAAGACGACGTCGCCTGCGTGCTGATGGAGCCCGCTCTCACGAACATCGGGATCGTGCTGCCAGAGCCGGGTTTCTTGGACGACGTCCGCGAGCTCACCCGCGCGCGCGGCACGTTGCTGGTGAACGACGAGACGCACACGCTGTCGGCCGGTTGGGGCGGCGCGACCCGCGCGTGGAACCTGCAACCGGACGTCGTCACGATCGGCAAGGCCATCGGCGGTGGCGTGCCGATCGGCGCCTACGGCCTGTCGGCCGAGCTCGCGGACCGGCTGCTCGCCGATCGCGACGCCGACCTGGTCGACACCGGCGGTGTCGGAGGCACTCTCGCGGGCAACGCGTTGTCGCTCGCGGCGGCGCGCGCGACGCTCGCCGACGTCCTGACCGAATCGGCGTTCGCCGCCATGACCGCTCGGGCGCAGCAGTACGCGACCGGCGTCAAAGACGCGATCGACCGGCACGGGTTGCCGTGGTCGGT
>JAICYF010000132.1 GCA_025934355.1 Acidothermaceae bacterium | reverse complement strand
CGAGCGGCATGTCGCACCGGCCGAGATCTTGGCGATCACCTTCACCAACAAGGCCGCCGGCGAGATGAAAGAACGCGTCGCCGCGATGGTCGGAAATCGCGCGCGGGTGATGTGGGTAATGACATTCCACTCGGCCTGCGTCCGGATCCTGCGTGAGAACGCGAAGCGGCTTGGCTTCACCAGCACCTTCTCGATTTACGACGCCGCCGACTCCCAGCGGCTGATGGCGTTGGTCTGCCGCGAGCTCGACCTCGATCCAAAGCGGTATCCGCCGCGGTCTTTTTCGAACCAGGTCTCGAATCTTAAGAACGAGCTCATCGACGACGAGGATTTCGCGCGCAAGGCCGCCAACCACCACGAGAAGACGCTGGCCGAGGCCTACACCGGCTACCAGCGCCGGCTGCGCGAAGCCAACGCTCTCGATTTCGACGACCTCATCATGGTCACCGTCAATCTTCTGCAGGCTTTTCCGGACGTCGCGGAGCACTATCGCCGTCGGTTTCGGCATGTGCTGGTCGACGAGTACCAAGACACCAACCACGCGCAATACACGCTGGTGCGCGAGCTGGTCGGAGGCTCGACCGCGCACGCCGAGAAGCGCACTGTCGACGGCGAACTGGTGCGGGCCGGCACGTCGGGTGACCTGCCGCCCGCCGAGCTCGTGGTGGTTGGTGACGCCGACCAGTCGATTTACGCGTTCCGCGGCGCGACGATCCGCAACATCTTGGAGTTTGAGCGCGACTACCCGGACGCCACCGTCGTCCTTCTTGAACAGAATTACCGTTCCACGCAAACGATTCTCAGCGCTGCAAACGCCGTTATCACCCGCAACGAGGGACGCAAGGCGAAGAACCTCTGGTCGAACGCGGGCGACGGTGACCGAATCGGCGGTTACGTCGCCGACGACGAAAGAAGCGAGGCGCAGTTCGTCGCAGAGGAGATCGACAACCTGCGCGACAGCGGCGTCGCGACGTACAAGGACGTCGCGGTCTTCTATCGCACCAACGCGCAGTCCCGCGTTTTTGAAGAGATCTTCATCCGAGTCGGCCTGCCTTACAAAGTGGTTGGGGGCCTGCGGTTCTACGAACGCCGTGAGGTACGCGATCTGCTGGCCTACCTGCGAGTGCTGGTGAACCCCGAAGACATCGTGTCTTTGCGGCGGATATTGAACGTCCCACGTCGCGGCATCGGCGATCGCGCCGAGGCGTGTGTCGAGGCGCTGTCGAGCAGGGAGCGGATCTCATTCGGGCAAGCGTTGCGGCGCTGCGACGAGGCATACGGGATAGCCACCAGGTCGGCCGCCTCCATCAAGGATTTCGTTGCCCTGCTTGACGAATTGCGGGCACTGGCCGAGTCGTCACCGCCGTCCGAGGTGATGGAAGCGGTGCTGTCGAAGAGCGGGTACCTCGCGGAGTTGGAGGCGAGCGGCGACCCGCAAGATGAGTCACGGGTCGAAAACCTGCGCGAACTCGTCACGGTGGCAAGTGAGTTCGAAGAGGCAAATCCGGACGGCAGCCTGGCCGACTTCCTCGAGCAGGTCGCGTTGGTCGCCGACGCCGACGAGATCCCAAGCGGTGACGAGGCTCATGACGGCGTTGTCACGCTGATGACGCTGCACACCGCGAAAGGCCTTGAGTTTCCGGTGGTTTTCCTGACCGGTCTCGAAGACGGCGTGTTCCCGCACATGCGATCGCTCACCGAGCCGAAAGAGTTGGAGGAGGAGCGGCGCCTCGCGTATGTCGGCATCACCCGCGCCCAGCGGCGGTTGTATTTGAGCCGCTCGATGCAGCGCAGCACGTATGGCGCGCCCTCGTACAACCCCCCTTCGCGTTTCCTCGACGAAGTGCCGGAGCAACTCGTTGATTGGAAACGCGCGCAGCCGAAGTCGTTTGTGCCCACCGGCGGCTACCGCGCGTCGTCTTCACCAGCCGCGTTGCGAGGCATGCCAGCGAAGCCGATGGGCGTTGGCAATAGGTCGGTTCCGTCCTTGCAGCCTGGGGACCGGGTGAGTCACGACACCTTCGGTCTCGGCACCGTCGTGTCGACGTCCGGAGCGGGCGACAACGCACAGGCGAAGGTCGACTTCGGCGCCGCGACGGGGCAGAAGACTTTCGTCTTGCGTTACGCGCCGATCGAAAAGCTGTAGCTAGATGCGCACGCCGCGGGCGGCCAGGAACGGGATCGGGTCGACCGGCACCCCGCCGATCCGCACTTCGAAGTGCAGGTGCGGCCCAGTGGCGTCGCCGGCAGCCCCGACGAGCGCGATCGGCTGACCGGCCTGCACGTGGTCTCCAGCCTTCACCAGGAACTTCTCCATGTGGCCGTACCAGGTCTGCGTGCCATCCCAGTCGAGGATCTTGACCACTCGGCCGTAGCCGCTCTCGGGGCCGGCGTAGAGCACGGTGCCTTCGACCGCGGCCACGATCTGCGAGCCGTACCCGCCGGCAAGGTCGACACCTTCATGCATGCGGCCCCACCGCATCGCGAACGGCGAACTGATCCCGCCGTAGTTCGGTCGTACCCAGCGATGCTCGTACGCAAGTTTTGCGGCCGCGGCTTTTGCTTTAGCCGCAGCGATTTTCGCCTGCGCAGCTGCTTCGGCGGCCGCTTTCGCGGCAGCTTGCCGAGCGGCCAGCTTGGCGGCGGCGTCAGCGAGCGTCTCTTCGTGCGGCTGGTTGGCGATAGGCGCTAGTACGTCCGCGGCAGGCCCTGGGGCGAGCGCGGTTCGGGCGAGCGAGCGGTCGGCCCGGTCGTCGAGCGTGCG
Organism: Acidothermaceae bacterium; assembly: GCA_025934355.1. GTDB lineage: Bacteria > Actinomycetota > Actinomycetes > Acidothermales > Acidothermaceae > JAICLV01. The sequence goes on along the minus strand of JAICYF010000132.1, from coordinate 5,255 downwards.
CAACGGCACCGCGGTGTCTCCGCCGTCGTGAGTGACGCCCAGCGCGCTGCTAGCGGTCGCCTCCAACGGCCCGGTCGCCCCCTGCGCCCCTGGCGCAGCCGCCCACGCGGACGCCACCGACACGGCGGCGCAGGCGCAGGCCGCGACCAGCGCGCGGCGGCGAACCGTTTGCACGAAAAGGCGTCCTTCGGGTCGAGCGTCGGCCGCAAGAATCGGCTACGACGGCAGCGGCGCCGAGGTTAGCCCAGCCCGCACCCATTCGGCAAAGCCCAGGCGGCGATACGCTCGGGAACGAGTGGTTTGTCACATCCGTCGAGCGGAGGACAGCATGGCCGACCCCGGTCGAGCCCGCATCGTCGTCGCGAAGCCGGGCCTCGATGGCCACGATCGTGGCGCGAAGGTCGTGGCGCGAGCTTTGCGCGACGCCGGTGTCGAGGTCATCTACACCGGGTTGCACCAAACTCCCGAGCAGATTGTCGCAACGGCCGTTCAGGAGGACGCAGACGCGATTGGCCTGTCGATCCTCTCGGGCGCGCACATGACCTTGTTCGCTCGTGTGCTCGAGTTGCTGCGCGAGCGCGACGCCGGCGACATTCTCGTTTTTGGCGGCGGCATCGTCCCCGACGCCGACATTCCAGAGCTGAAATCCCTTGGAGTGGCGGAGATTTTCACTCCTGGCGCGAGCACCCCGTCGATTGTCGACTGGGTGCGCGCCAATGTGGGAGTGACCCCCGCCGCGAGCTGACGGCGACTGACCGCTGCTCAGTGGTGGCCGGGTCCGTCGTCGTTCCCGTGCCCGCCGTTGCCGTTGCCGCTGCCGCCGTTGTTGCCGCCGCTGTTTCCGTGGTTGTCGCCATCGTGTCCGTGGTCGTCGGCCGTTGAGCCGGCTGTCGCCGATGGGCTCGCCGACGCTGAGTCCGTTGAGTTGTGGTCTGCGTCACCATCGTGTCCGTGGTCGTCGTTCGCGTCGTGCTCGGCCGGATCGTCACTGCCGGGCCCACCGTCGTCCGACTTGTGCACGGTGGCGCAGAAGGACGTGATGGCGTCGTCGGTCATGCTCGCGTCGCCACCGGCGATCTTTGAAAGCTTGTCGCGGAAGCCGACCTGGTTCTCCAAGTTGTGGGCGACCGCGTTGGCCCATGCGGTGCACAGCCCGAACGCCGCGGGGTCGGTCGAGGTTGACGACGACGGCGACGGCGAGGTCAGTGCCGACGCCGAGACGGACGACGAGGGCGAGACGGTCGGTGACGGCGAAAGCGAAGGCGACGGGCTCACCAGCGGGGAGGAGAAGACGTGGCCATGCTCGCGCCCGGTGTCACTCGCGTGCGAATGCGCCGGCGGCGCCGCGATGAGGTGATGCGCGATGTCTTGGACGCTGTCAGGTAGCGCGTCGGCGTAGGCGGCGGTGGCGGCGCCGGTCGCGCCCACGGCGGCCGCGGCGAGTGCGGCGGCGATTTTTCCTGTCAGCAGAGAGTTCAGCATGCGAGACCTCACGGGGGGGCGGCGTCGAGCCGGCGCGGATTCGGACCCGAGATGCTCTCGCTGGAAAGCCGCGACGATGTCCCGCTCACCGGCGAGCTCTGTCGCGTTTGCTGGCGCGGCGGCCGCACCCAGCAGATCGGCGACGTCGTACCACTCACCTGACTGCAGGTGCTGCGGCGACAACGCGTCAGCGTGCTTGCCGAAGCGGAATCGAAGTCGCAGTCTCTTGAGCATCTCGGCGTCCGGAACGTCGTCGGGGCTCATCGCGTTACAGCTTCCGACCGCGAGCCGGCCGAATCACCCGAATGGTCGAGCAGTTCCCGCAGTTTGTGCAGCGCGCGATGGCTGGTCACGCGCACCGCGCCAGCGCTTTTCCGGACGACGCGGGCGACGTCGGCCACCTCAAGCCCCGCCACCACGCGCAGCATGATGATCTCCGCTTGGTCGGGCGGTAACTTGGCGATCAAGGCCAGCGCGGCTTCGGTGTCGAACCGCTCGATCGCGGCGGCCGCGGTGTCGTCGGGCGCCGCGGCCGGCGCGATGTCGTCGTCCGAGACTTCGATTGGACGACGGGCGGCCTGCCTGGCGCTGTCGGTCACCTTGTTACGCGCGATGGTGAACAGCCAGGACTTAAAGCCCGCTTCGTCACCTGAAAAACCGCGCAGCCCGCGCACAACCTGCAGCCAGACCTCCGACGCGACGTCGTCCGCGATCTTCGGCGCGAACACCCGTAGGTAGCGAACGAGCGGCGGGTGCAACGTCCGCCAAAGCGTGGCGAACGCCTGCTCGTCACCCGAGCGGGCGTCGGCGAGGGTCTGCTCAAACGAGAAGTCGGCCATGGCTGCGGTTGTCATCGGCTGCCCGACATGCCATCCGTAGTAGGGATTCGGGCGTCTCGCGACTAGGGCCTGGCCGGGCCCTCTCGGGCAGCAGGCCCGGCCAGTTATCTCGTGAACGTGATGGGGCGGCCGTCGGTTCAATCGCGTGGCTGGGTAACCTCGCAAGCACCCACACACCGCCACCACCCAGCCGTAGGGGATCTCGACGTGGACCTGTTCGAGTACCAGGCCAAGGATCTGTTCGCCGCGCACGGCGTCCCGGTGACGCCTGGCCAGGTTGCCGAGACGCCGGAGGAAGCCGCTGCTGTCGCCGCGAATATTGGCGGCAAGGTCGTCGTCAAGGCGCAGGTGAAGACAGGGGGCCGAGGCAAGGCAGGCGGTGTGAAGCTCGCTGACGACGCCGCCGACGCGGCTGCGAAGGCGCAGGCCATTCTCGGCATGGACATCAAGGGCCACACTGTTCATCGGGTGCTCGTCACCGAGGCCACCGACATCGCCGAGGAGTACTACTTCTCCTTCTTGCTCGACCGGTCGAATCGCACGTTCCTCGCAATGGCGTCGCGTGAAGGCGGCGTAGAAATCGAGCAGGTCGCGGTCGAAAATCCCGAGGCGTTGGCGAAGGTGCCCGTCGATGCCGTTGCCGGTGTCGACGTTGCGAAGGCCCGCGAAATCGCGGTGGCGGCGAAATACCCAGACGACGTGTTGGATCAGGCGGCTGACCTCATCGTCAAGCTGTGGGACGTGTTCGTGAAAGAGGACGCCACTCTCGTCGAGGTCAACCCGCTGGTGAAGACGACCGACGGCCGGCTCGTCGCGCTCGACGGCAAAGTGACCCTCGACGACAACGCCCGCTTCCGCCACTCCGAACATGAGGCGCTGGTCGACACGGCCGCGGCCGACCCGTTGGAGGCGCGTGCGAAAGAGACCGACCTCAACTACGTCAAACTCGACGGCGACGTGGGCATCATCGGCAACGGCGCCGGCCTGGTGATGAGCACATTGGACGTCGTCGCGTACGCCGGCGAGGCGCGCGGCGGTGTGAAGCCCGCTAACTTCCTCGACATCGGCGGCGGCGCGTCAGCCGACGTGATGGCCGCGGGTCTCGGCATCGTGCTGTCCGACCCATCGGTGAAATCCGTGCTGGTCAACGTTTTTGGCGGCATCACCGCATGTGACGCGGTCGCGAATGGAATCGTGGCGGCCTTCGGGAAGCTGCAGGCATCCGGCGAGGACATCTCGGTGCCGCTCGTCGTCCGGCTCGACGGAAACCGCGCGGCGCAGGGACGGGAAATCCTCGCAAACGCTGGGCTGTTTGGTGTGGAGCAAAACGAGACGATGGACGGCGCGGCCGCACGTGCCGCCGAATTAGCGGCCCGGCAGTAGGAGTAAGGCGATGGCGATTTTTCTTGACCGCAACAGCCGGGTGATCGTGCAGGGCATCACCGGCTCTGAGGGCAGCAAGCACACTCGTCGCATGCTCGCAGCCGGCACGAATGTTGTCGGCGGCACCAACCCGCGCAAGGCTGGCGCGACCGTGGAGGTCGACGGTCACTCGCTGCCTGTGTTCGGCACGATCGCTGACGCGATGGCCTCGACCGGGGCGAACGTCGTCGTGTCGTTCGTGCCGCCGGCGGGCGCGAAGGCCGGCATGATCGAGGCGATTGACTCCGGCATCGAGTTGGCGGTCGTTATCACCGAGGGCATTCCCGTGCACGACAGCACGTCGGCGTGGGCGTACAACGTCGCCGCTGGCGGGAAGACACGCATCATCGGGCCGAACTGCCCCGGCATCGCCTCGCCTGGCCAGTCCAACGCCGGCATCATCCCCGCCGACATCACCAAGCCTGGCCGAATCGGGTTGGTGTCCAAGTCCGGCACGCTGACCTACCAGATGATGTTCGAGCTGCGCGACATCGGCTTTTCGACTTGCGTGGGCATCGGCGGTGACCCGGTCATCGGCACCACGCACATCGACTGCCTGGAGGCCTTCCAAAACGATCCCGACACCGACGCGATCGTGATGATCGGCGAAATCGGCGGCGACGCCGAGGAGCGGGCGGCCGCGTTCATCGAGGCGAATGTGACCAAGCCGGTTGTCGGCTACGTCGCGGGATTCACCGCTCCGGAGGGCAAGACCATGGGACACGCCGGGGCAATTGTGTCGGGATCGTCCGGCACCGCCCAAGCGAAGAAAGAAGCCCTCGAAAAGGTCGGCGTTCAGGTCGGTAAAACTCCGTCCGAGACCGCGCGGATCATGCGCGAGGTCATGGCGTCGCTTTAACCGGCGGTGGCCTCCGGTGGGCCAAGCCGGATTCCTGACGTTTGCTGTTGCTGAGCAACAGTAAGCGTCACTGATCCTGTGCCCTCCGGCGTTTCTGCCCGATGACTCCCGACGTCGAGGCTGGTCTGGCACGGAATTTCGGTAGCCCGGTATCAGGACGCCCGCAGCGGGCTCTTTCTAGGACGACGGGATCAGCGAACCCCTACAAACCGTTCGCGGCAACCCGTAGACAGTGGCCGCTTCTTAGGCCACTGTTAGCTGAACTTTTTGCACGGCGCGGACCGCCGTGCGCTCCTAGGGAGGATCGGCAAAATGTCCGGCATCGACCTGACGAAAGTAAGCCGCAACGACAAAGGCTTGATCGGCGCGGGCATCGTCGTGTTTATCGCTTCGTTCCTGCCGTATTGGGGTTGGTCCGCACACGGATTCGGCGGCTATAGCACTAGCGCGTGGACGGGCTATGCGACGTTCGGGCTGCTATTGCTGTTCGTCGCGGCGGGAATCGCTGCTGCGCGGGTCTTTGGTGGCGCCAACCTGCCAAAGCTTCCGGTCGGCGCGAACTTGCTCGTGGCTGGCCTGTCCGCCATTGGCACCTTGCTCGTCATCCTGCGCGGCTTCACCTATCCGCACGCCAATGTCGCTGGAATCTCGGT
>JAICYF010000069.1 GCA_025934355.1 Acidothermaceae bacterium | reverse complement strand
CTTTGCATGAGCGGAGCATGAGCAGACCTGAGCAAGCCCTGACGTGAGGACGACATGAGCGAGACGTACGACTTCGCCGCGATCCAGGATCGTTGGCTGCCGGTGTGGGATGACGTCAACCCATTCAAGGCGGACGACGAAAAGCCGGGCCCGCGCGGGCGTCGCTACATGCTCGACATGTTCCCGTACCCCAGTGGCGACCTGCACATGGGCCACGCCGAGGCGTACGCGTTCGGCGACGTGGTCGCCCGTTACTGGGTGCAACAGGGCTACGACGTGATGCACCCGATCGGCTGGGACTCCTTCGGCCTGCCCGCCGAGAACGCCGCGATCCGCCGCGGCGAGCACCCCGCCGACTGGACCTACCGCAACATCGACACCCAGGCCGCGTCGTTCCGCCGCTACGCGATCTCGTTCGATTGGTCGCGCCGGCTGCACACCAGCGATCCTGAGTACTACCGCTGGACCCAATGGCTGTTCCTGCGGTTTTACGAGCGCGGGCTGGCGTATCGCAAGGCGTCGGCGGTCAACTGGTGCCCGAACGACCAGACGGTGCTGGCCAACGAGCAGGTGGTCGGTGGCGCGTGTGAACGGTGTGGCACCCCGGTCACAAAGAAGACGTTGACCCAGTGGTACTTCAAAATCACCGACTACGCCGACCGGCTGCTCGACGACATGGCCGCGCTCGAAGGCAGTTGGCCGGAGCGGGTGCTGACGATGCAGCGCAACTGGATCGGCCGCTCGCAGGGTGCGCACGTCGACTTCGAGGTCGACGGCCGCGGTGAGCCCGTCACTGTCTTCACCACTCGGCCCGACACGCTGTACGGCGCGACTTTCTTCGTGGTGGCAGCGGATTCCGCACTGGCCGACGAGTTGTGCGCTCCCGAGCAGCGCGATGCGTTTAACAAGTACCTGGACGACGTCCGCCGGCTGACCGACATCGACCGGCTGTCGACCGAGCGCGAGAAGACCGGCGTTTTCCTAGGCCGGCATGCGATTAACCCGGTCAACGGCGAGCGCATCCCGGTGTGGGCGGCCGACTACGTGCTGGCCGACTACGGCACCGGCGCCATCATGGCGGTGCCCGCACACGACCAGCGCGACCTCGATTTCGCTTTGAAGTTCGGCCTTCCTGTTCAGGTTGTCGTCGAGACCGGCGAGCCCGATCCGGCGTCGACAGGTGTCGCCACCGGCGGTGACGGTGTCTTGGTCAACTCCGGCCCGCTTGACGGGCTGAAGAAGGCTGACGCCATCGCGCGCATCGTCGAGATCCTCGAGGAGCGGGGCACCGGCAAGGGCGCGGTCAACTACCGGCTGCGCGACTGGCTCCTGTCGCGGCAACGGTTCTGGGGCGCGCCGATCCCCATCGTGCACTGCGATGCTTGCGGCGAAGTGCCTGTGCCGGACGACGCGCTGCCGGTGTTGCTCCCTGATTTGCGCGGCGCCGACCTCGCGCCGAAGGGCGTGTCTCCGCTGGCTGCGGCGTCCGACTGGGTTTCCACGACGTGCCCGAAGTGCGGCGGCAACGCGACCCGCGACACCGACACCATGGACACCTTCGTCGACTCGTCGTGGTACTACCTGCGCTACTGCTCGCCGCACGACGACACGCAGGCGTTCGACGTCGAGAAGGTCAAAGAATGGCTTCCCGTCGACCAGTATGTCGGCGGTGTCGAGCACGCGATTTTGCACCTGCTGTACAGCAGGTTCTTCACCAAGGTGCTGCACGACATGGGTTTGGTCGATTTCACCGAGCCGTTCAAGGCGCTGCTCAACCAAGGCCAGGTCATCAACCAGGGCAAGGCGATGAGCAAGTCGCTCGGCAACGGTGTCGACCTCGGCGAGCAGCTGCAGGAGTTCGGCGTCGACGCGGTGCGGCTGACGATGGTGTTCGCCGGCCCGCCCGAGGAAGACATCGACTGGGCCGACATGAATCCCGCCGCGCTCGGCAAATTCCTCGCCCGGGTTTGGCGGCTGGCCGGCGACGTCGTCAGCGCGCCCGGTGTCGACCCGTCGTCCGGTGACGTCACGTTGCGGCGCGCCACGCACCACACGCTGCACGAGGTCACCCAACTGCTGGACAGCTTCCGCTTCAACGTCGTCGTCGCGCGCGTGATGGAGCTGGTCAACACCGCGCGCAAGGCGATCGACTCCGGGCCTGGCGGCGCCGACCCCGCGGTGCGCGAGGCAGCCGAGGCGGTCGCGGTGATGCTCTCGCTTTTCGCGCCGTACACCGCCGAGGAGTGCTGGTCCCGGCTCGGCCATGAACCGACGGTCGCGAAGGCCGGCTGGCCAACGGCCGACGCGGCGCTGCTAGTCGAGGAGTCGGTCACCTGCGTGGTGCAGATCAACGGGAAGGTGCGCGAACGCCTCGAGGTTCCGCCGTCGATCGACGACGCCGGCCTGCAGGAGCTGGCGCTCGCGTCGTCCGGGGTGGTTCGGGCGCTGGAGGGCCGCGAGGTGCGCAAGGTCATCGTCCGCGCGCCGAAGCTCGTCAACCTGGTGGTCTAGGGCGTCGGCGGGTTAGGGTCCGGCACATGCCTCGCGCGCGCCAGACCCGCGGTGTCGCGGTCGTCACCGACTCCACGGCGTACCTGCCGAGCGGCGCGGCCGACGCCATGGGCGTGCGAGTCGTGCCGCTGCAGGTCATCGTCGGCGGGGGCGTGCGGGCCGAGGGCAATGAGATCGGCCCCGACGAGGTCGCCGAGGCGCTGCGGCACGGGCAGGCGGTCAGCACCTCGCGTCCGTCGCCGACGTTGTTCGCCGCGGCCTATCGGGACGCGTTCGCCGCAGGCGCGTCGTCCGTGGTGTCGGTGCACATCTCCTCGGAGATGTCCGGCACGCTCGACGCGGCCCGGCTTGCGGCCAACGACGCCGACGGCGAGGTGCTCATCGTCGACTCGCGATCGGTCGGCATGGGCATGGGGTTCGCCGTCCAGGCCGGCGCGGAGGCCGCGAAAGCCGGCGCGGCAGCCGACGCGGTGGTCGACGTCGTCAACCGAACACTGGCCAACACACAGGCGTACTTCTACGTCGACACCCTTGAATTTCTTCGGCGGGGCGGCCGAATCGGCGCTGCGCGGGCCCTGGTCGGTTCGGCGCTTTCGGTGAAGCCGCTGCTGTGCTTGCGCGACGGCCGCATCGAGCCGTTCGAACGCGTGCGCACGTCTGCGAAGGCGATGGCCCGCTTGCAAGACATCGCGGTCGACGCCGCCGGTGACGATCCGGTCTCGGTCGCGGTCCATCACCTGGCCGCCGCCACCCGCGCAGAAACGCTGGCGCAGGCGCTGGACCTGCGGTTGCCCAAGCTCGACGAGTTGGTGACCACCGAGGTGGGCGCGGTCGTCGGCGCCCACACCGGCCCGGGAATGCTGGCCGTTGTCGTCTGCAAACGATGAAGGTCGCGGTCAAGAACGACCGCGACCTTCATCGAATGAGTCCCCTAACCAAGACCGGCGAAGAATGTCCGCACATCGCCGATGAGCAGTTCGGGCGCTTCCATCGCCGCGAAGTGGCCGCCGCGCTCGAAGTCGGTCCAGTGCGTGATGTGGTGGCCTTGCTCGCCGAAGCGGCGAATCGCGACGTCCTCGGCAAACGCGGCGACACCGACCGGCACTGGCGACGGCGCGCGACCCCACGACGGCTGGGCGTGCATGTTCTCGTAGTACATCCGTGCGGCCGACGTCGAGGTTTGGGTCAGCCAGTAGATCATCACGTTGCTAAGGATCTGGTCTGGGGTTAACGCGTCCTCGATCGGTCCGTGCGTCCATGCGGCCATCCGGTCGACCATCCACGCCAGCTGCCCGACCGGAGAGTCGTTGAGCGCGTAGCCGATCATCTGCGGACGGCTCGCTTGGGTCTGGAAGTAGGCGCTGCCAGCCGGGGACATGAACTCCTTCACGCCTGCGATCCGCTTCTTATCCACGTCCGAAAAGGTGGCGAGGTCGTCTTCCGGTACGTCGCCCCACGGGATGAAGCCGACGGTCGCCGCGTTCAGGTGCGCGCCGACGACGTGTTCGGCGTCGACGTGGGTCATCTCCGGGGCGATCAACGCGCCGAGGTCACCGCCTTGGATGCCGTACCGCTCGTAGCCGAGCCGCGCCATCAACTCGGCGAACGCCCGCGCCGTGCGGGCGGCGTCCCAGCCCTTCTCGGTGGTAGGCCCGGAGAAGCCGAACCCAGGTAGCGACGGGATGACCAGGTGAAACGCCTCGTCCGAGTCGCTGCCGTGCGCGGCCGGGTCGCTGAGCGGCCCGATGACGTCGAGGAATTCGGCGATGGAACCGGGCCAACCGTGTAGTAGCAGCAGCGGCAGGGCGTCGGCCTGCTGCGAGCGGACATGCAGGAAGTGGATGCGCTGCCCGTCGATCGTCGTGACGAACTGCGGATATGCGTTGATCCGGCGCTCCTGCGCTCGCCAGTCGAAGCTGGCGCGCCAGTGCTGAACCAAGTCGCGCAGGAACGCCTGCGGCACGCCGTAATCCCAGCCGGTGCCGGGCAGCTCGTCGGGCCAGCGGGTGTTGTCGAGTCGGCGCCGCAGGTCGTCGAGCTGATCCTCCGAGATGCTGATTTGAGATGGCTCGACCGTTGCGGTGACAGCTGCCGGCGTGGCGTTCATTGCTCCTCCTCCAAGTGAATATGACACTATGATGTCGTTCTTCAAGTATGGCGATTTGACATCATGATGTCAATATGAAGGAGGCCTCGGGATGCGCACCCCTGAGGGAGAGGCGTTCACGTCGTTCGTCGTCGAGGTGGCGACGCTAGGCCACTTCGTGACAGCTGCGGGCGAGTCGCTGGCCCGGCACGGTGGGCAGTCGTTGGCCCGATGGGTCGTGCTCGACGCGATTGGCGAACGGCCATTGACGGTGGCCCAGATCGGCCGCGCTCGGGGGATGGCTCGCCAGCCCGTGCAGCGGGTGGCCGACGTGCTCGCCGAGGAGGGCCTAGCCAGCTACCAGGACAACCCGCAGCACCGTCGGGCGCGGTTGCTCACGCTGACGGCGCGCGGGCGCGAAGTGCTCGACGCCATCAACGCGCGGCAGGCGGCGTGGGCTAACGCGCACGGCGCGAGGGTCGGCATCGACAAGTTGCGGCGCGCGCATCAACTCGTTGCCGACATGCGCAAACTGATCGAGCTGCCTCCACAGTCCTGAATTCCTTGTTCCACAAGGGATTTCCCTGGGACGACGTGCGGCGGCCCGCCGTCCTAGCGTGTGTCGGGTGCCGAGGTCGCGACGCAAGCCCGCTTCGCGCGAGGCCGCCGCGGTGGCCGCGCGACTTGAGCGGTTGCGTGCCGGATCGTTGCGTGCCGGATCGTTGGGGGCCGACAGCGGTTGGGCGCCCTCAAGCAAGCTCATCGGCGAACCGCCGCCGATTCGCGCAGCGGTGGCTGCTCGGTTGCCAGCGTCGGTTCGTAGTGGCGTTTTCGATCCCGGACGACGTGGGCTCGCGGTGCTCGCCGTTGCCGCGTTGCTGGCCGCGCTCGGTGGCGCTTGGTACTTCACGTCGGCCCGCCCGGCCGCTGGGGCGGCGGCCACCGGCCCGGCACCCGCCACGTCCGACGTCGCCCAGTCGGCGCCGGAAAACGCGGGCGTGCTCAGCGGGTGGCCAGCCGCGCCAGCGGCGCCGTCGTCCGAGCCGGTCGTCGTCGACGTCGTCGGGAAAGTGACCGCGCCTGGTGTGGTCGAACTGCCGGCCGGTTCGCGCATTCGCGACGCCATCGCGGCGGCCGGCGGAGCGCTGCCAGGCACCGACCTGACCGCGCTGGATCTGGCGAGCAAGTTGGCCGACGGCGAGCAGTTGTTCGTCGGAATCCCGCCTCCGTCGGGGGCAGCCGCCCAAACGGGTGGCGGCCTGGTCGGTGGCGAGCCGGCCAACGGCGGCGCTGCTGGCGGCGACGCCACGTCGTCCGGGGTGGTCGACCTCAACACCGCGACGCTGGCGCAGCTTCAGACGCTGCCCGGCGTGGGCCCGGTCTTGGCGCAGCACATTCTTGACTGGCGATCGCAGCACGGTCATTTCACCGCCGTGTCGCAACTGCAGCAGGTCTCGGGCATCGGACCGTCGAAGTACGCGGCGCTGTCTGGGCGGGTGAAGGTGTGACCGCCGAGGTTGGACTGCTCGTGGGTGAGCGACCCGATCTTCGGCTGCTGTTGCCGGCCGCCGCTGCGTGGCTAGCGGCGATGATCGCGCTCGGCTGGTCGCCGGGTCGCGGGTTGTTCGCGGCCGCGGTGCTTGCCGCGACCGGAGCACTGACCGGATTGCGGGTGCGGCGGGCCTGGGCGCTGACCGTCGCCGCCGCGACGCTGTGCGCGGCCGGCTCCTGCGCCGCCGTCGCCTTGCGGCTGGCAGCGATCGAACGTGGGCCGGTGCCTGCCTTGGCGCATGCGCGCGCAAAAGTCACGCTCGACCTGGTGGTAGGCGCCGATCCGCGCTTGCTGCCGTTGGTTGGTGCACACGGCGGTTCGCGGTCGGTCGTCGTCTTCCCGGCGAAGGCGGTCTCAGTGACGCCGGACGGCGGCGCGACGACGCGGGTGCGGTCGCCGGTGTTCGTGCTGGCCGCTGGTCGCGACTGGCTCGAGGTTCAACCCAGCCAGCACGTGGTGGCGTCGGGTCGGCTCGGCGTGCCGCAGCCAGGGGAGTTCGAGTCGGCGACGTTCGACGCCAATGGTTCGCCGGTCTCGATCGGGTCGCCGTCACCGCTCCAGCGGGTGGCCGGCGTGGTCCGCTCCGGGTTGCGCGACGCGACCGCGCCACTGCCAGACGGTCCCGGCGGGCTGCTGCCCGGGCTGGTCGACGGCGACACTTCACGGCTGCCGCCAGACCTCGTCGCCGACTTCAAGACCACCGGGCTCACTCACTTGGTGGCGGTGAGCGGCGCCAATGTGGCCATCGTCTTGGGCGCGGTGTTGATGCTGGCCCGCTGGCTGGGCTTGCGGTCGCGCGGCCAGGCGTTGGTCGGCGCGCTCGCGATCGTCGGGTTCGTTGTCGTGGCGCGTCCGCAGCCGAGCGTGCTGCGAGCTGGCGTCATGGGGTTGGTCGCGGTGCTCGCGCTCGCCGCCGGACGACGTCGCCGCGCGCTGCCGGCCTTGTGCGCGGCCGTCTTGCTGCTCGTCTACATCGACCCGACCCTCGCCCGCAGCATCGGCTTTGCGTTGTCGGCACTGGCAACCGGCGCCCTGCTGGTGGTGGCGCCGCCGTTGCGGGAACGGTTCGCCCGGCGGATGCCGCGCTGGCTGGCCGAGGCCCTCGCCGTGCCGACCGCGGCAACCCTGGTCTGCTCGCCGCTGATCGCCTCGTTCGCCGGACAGGTCAGCCTGGCCGCGGTGCCGGCGAATCTGCTTGCCGAGCCGGCGGTCGCACCGGCCACCGTCCTCGGCGTCGTCACCGCAGGTGTCGCGCCGTGGTGGACGACGGGTGCGCGGTGGATCGCGCAGCTTGCCGCGCTGCCGTGTGTCTGGCTGGTGTGGGTCGCGCGCACCTTCGCGCGGTTGCCCGGCGCTGCCGTGACCTGGCCGACCGGCGCGGTGGGCGCGGCCGAGCTTGCCCTCGTCGTCCTCGTCTTTGTTCTTGGCCTGCGGCTGTTGGCGCGGGCTCGTGGAACTCGTCCGTCGTGACATGCTTGCGCCGATGTCCACCAAGACCAAGACCGCCGCGGTGACCGTCGTCGTCGGCGAGGAGGAGTTGCTGGTCGAGCGGGCGATCGCGGCGTGTGTCGCCGCCGCGCGGGCGGTGGGCGGCGACGTCCGGGAGCTGGTTGCAACGGAGCTCGAACCGGGCCAGCTTGCCGAGCTGACCAGCCCGTCGCTGTTCGGCGACGAGCCGCTGCTGGTGTTGCGCGACGTCGAGCAGACCGGCAAGGACGTCGCCGACGAGCTGATCGCCGCCTGCCGTGCCGCGACCGACGCCGAAGAGGCCCGGTTGGTGCTGGTGCATCGTGGCGGGGCGCGCGGCAAGGCACTGCTGGACGCCGCGCTCGGCGTCGGCGGCCGCCGAATCGACTGCGCCAAGGTCACCAAGCCGGGGGAGCGGATCGACTTCGTCCGCGCGGAGGCCCGTGCGATCGGCGCCACCCTGTCGGACGACGGCGCCCGCGCCCTGGTTGACGCGGTCGGCAACGAGCTGCGCGACCTCGCCGCGGCGTGCGCGCAACTGGGCGCCGACACTGACGGGCGCATTGACGCGGCGGTGGTCGCGCGGTACTACCGCGGGCGGGCCGAGGCGAACGGCTTCGCGGTGGCCGACCGGGCGGTCGAGGGCCGCCTTGGTGAGGCATTGGAGCAGTTGCGGTGGGCGCTCGCGGTCGGCACCGCGCCGGTGCTGATCGCCAGCGCGCTCGCGCAGGGCGTGCGGGCGCTGGCTAAGGTCGGCAGCGCGGCTTCTCGAGGGCTGCGCGGCGGTGATCTCGCCCGCGAGGTTGGGCTGCCGCCATGGAAGATCGACCGGGTCAAGGCTCAACTGCGCGGCTGGAGCCCGGCTGGCGTCGCGGCGGCGGTCCATGCGGCGGCGGAGGCGGACGCCGCGGTCAAGGGCGGCGGCACCGACGCCGGGTACGCGCTGGAGAAGGCGGTGCTTGCGGTGGTGGCCGCGCGCGACATCCGCTGATTGTGGTGGCTGATCGTTTCTTGGGCCGCTCGCGGTTCTCGTGACGTTTTCTCACGGAATCCGGTAGGAACCGTCACCAGAACCGGCGCACACGAAAGCGCCGGGCCCAGTGGACCCGGCGCTTTCGGAAAGTCTGGCGCTTAGACCGACTCGTGCGGCTAGCGACCTGGAGCGGCTAGCGACTCGCGCGGCGAGCGACTAGAGCGACTCGCGCGGCGAGCGACTAGAGCGACTCGCGCGGCGAGCGACTAGAGCGACTAGAGCGACGCGGCGCGCTTGGCGAGCGCCGACTTGCGGTTGGCCGCCTGGTTGGCGTGGATCACGCCCTTGCTCGCCGCTTTGTCGAGCTGGCGGGTCGCGGAGCGGAGCAGCTCCGACGCCTTCGCGGTGTCACCTGCGTCGGCCGCCTCACGGAACCGGCGGACGGCGGTCTTCAACGAGGACTTGACGTCCTTGTTGCGAAGCCGCGCCTTCTCGTTGGTGCCGATGCGCTTGATTTGGGACTTGATGTTCGCCACGCGAAAGCCTCATGAGTTCTCGGGATTGATGCCGCATACGCGACCGCCAAGATTACCTGCCGACCGCCGCCGTCGTCCAACCGGCCATCACGAATGGGCAGGCGGGGGAGCGAGCGAGCCGAAGTCGACGGTCACCGGCGCGCGAACGGCGGGGTCGTCGGTCTCGAAGTACTCCTCGGGCGTGAAGTGGTGCAGGCTCGCCACGATGGACGACGGGAACGCCTCGATCCGGGTGTTCAGGGCTCGCACGTTGCCGTTGTAGAAGCGGCGGCCGGCGGCGATCCTGTCCTCGGTCTCGGCCAGCTGCTGTTGCAGCGCGAGGAAGTTGCTGTCGGCCTTCAGTGTCGGGTAGTTCTCGGCGACCGCGAACAACCCGCCGAGGCTGCGGACGAGTGCGTTCTCCGCCTGGGCGGCCGCCGCCGGGCCCGTGGCCGCGCCGATCGCCGACACCGCGGCCGTGCGGGCCTGGGTGACGTTCTCCAGCACGGTGCGCTCATGCGCCGCGTAGCCCTTCACCGTCTCGACCAGATTCGGTATCAGGTCGTGGCGCCGGGTGAGCTCGACGTCGATCTGCCGCCATGACTCGTGCACCAGGTTGCGTTGGCGGACGAACCGGTTGTACGAGGTCACGTACCCGAACCCGAGCAGCACGATGATGCCGAGCACGATCCACAGTCCGATCACGAAGGACCTCCAGTCGGGGGACTCATCTGCGCGCTCACCTGCGGCGTGACCGGCTGATCCGCCGAGGCAGCATCCACCCGGGCAGTATCCGCCGGGGCAGTCATCGGCGGCGGCGCGGTGATCATTGACTGTTGAGCGGCGCCGTTGTCGTGCCACACGAACGCAGGAATGCCGTCAAGCACGGTCGCGAGTGCCGTGAGGCGCGGCAACAGGTCGGGTATCTCAAGGCGACCGAGGTCCCACGACACGATCGTCTGGCCGTCGATGCGCCAATGGAACGCGCGCATCGCCATCAACTTCTCGATCGTGCGCGGGTTGAGCACGTCGTAGGCGAACTTGCGGTCGCCCGCGTGCACCCGGAAGCGTCGGTTGAAGTCTTCGCTTTCCAGCTCGATGTCGTGTACGCCCACGACGTTGCCGAGCCGGGTGAGCACGTTCTCCGGACCCACTTCGAGGTTCGGCAGCCAGGTCTGCATCGCCAGCGCGCACACGCGGTAGTGATGCGTCTGCGTCGAGGAGTTGCCTCTGGAGTCCGTCGTCCGGGTCTTGTAGGTGTAGTCGAACGCGACCAGGTCATGGCCCAGATGGCGGCCGGTGAGCACGTTGGTGGCGCGTCGGTCGAAACCGTCGTTGAACGGCGTCTGCTGCCAGCGCATCCATTGCCGGTCGTCTCGAGCGACGTACGCCCAGCCGTTGGCGAGCGCGTATTGCTGGACGGCGCTCACCCGCTGTTGGTTGCGCTTATACGACCAGATCGCGAACGCGATCACGGCCACGATGACAAGCGCGAAGAGTCCCCCTTTTGCCATGAAAAGATCGTGACGGCGGAGGGGTCGTGCGTCAAAGAAACGCGCCGGTGTCACCCGACCGGATTAGCGCGGCGCTAGCGACACGGATTCGAAATGCTCGACGGTCGGGAACAGCTCGTAGAAATGGTGGAGCAGCGCCCGCCACTGCTCGTACTCCGTCGATCGCCGAAACCCTTCGGTGTGGTCCGCCAGCCGCTCCCACTCAATAAGGAGCAGATACCGGCTGCGATTCTCAACACACCGTTCGAGCCGCAACGAACGAAAACCGGGCTGGACGGCGACAAGCGGTCGCGCCTCGCGGAAAGCCTCCTCAAACTCCGCCTCTTCGCCGGGCCGGACGTCGAGAAGCGCGCACTCAGTGATCATCGGGCCAGCCTGCCACGGCGCGGCGACGCCACCCGTCGTGGGACCATAGGCGTGGCCATTCGGCCGAGTCCCGGCCCGACCCTCAACGTTCGAGAGAAGCGCGTGCCCAACCGCACCGACCCGGCGAAGATCCGCAACTTTTGCATCATCGCCCACATCGACCACGGCAAGTCGACCCTCGCCGACCGCATGTTGCAGCTCACCGGCGTGGTCGACGAGCGGTCCATGCGCGCCCAATACCTCGACCGCATGGACATCGAGCGCGAGCGCGGCATCACCATCAAGAGCCAGGCGGTGCGGCTTCCGTGGAAGGTCGACGGCACCGACTTCGTGCTCAATCTCATCGACACTCCGGGCCACGTCGACTTCACTTATGAGGTGTCGCGCTCACTCGCGGCGTGCGAGGGCGCCGTGCTGTTGGTTGACGCCGCGCAGGGCATTGAGGCGCAGACGCTCGCCAATCTGTATCTGGCCCTCGGCAACGACCTGCACATCATTCCCGTGCTCAACAAAATCGACCTGCCGGCCGCCCAGCCGGAGAAATACGCCGACGAGCTCGCGCACATCATCGGCTGCTCGCCGTCCGACGTCTTGAAAGTCAGCGCGAAGACCGGCGAGGGCGTTCGCGACCTGCTCGATCACGTCGTCCGAGAAGTGCCAGCGCCCGTGGGCGATGCCACCGCGGCCCCGCGTGCGCTGATTTTTGACTCGGTCTACGACGTCTACCGCGGTGTCGTCACCTACGTCCGCGTCGTCGACGGCTATCTGCCGGCACGCGAGCGAATCCGGATGCTGTCGACCGGCGCGACGCACGAACTGCTCGAAGTCGGTGTGATTTCGCCCGACCCCAAGCCGACCGAAGGGCTTGGCGTCGGCGAGGTGGGTTACCTGATGACGGGCGTGAAGGACGTCCGGCAATCGCGGGTGGGCGACACTGTGACGACGCAAAACAAGCCGGCCGCCACGCCGCTCGCCGAGTACCAGCACCCGAAGCCGATGGTCTACTCCGGGCTTTATCCGATCGACGGCAGCGACTACCCGCTGCTGCGCGACGCCCTCGACAAGTTGCAGTTGAACGACGCGGCCTTGGCGTATGAACCAGAAACCTCGGCTGCGTTAGGATTCGGCTTCCGCTGCGGGTTTTTAGGCCTGCTGCACTTGGAAATCGTGCGTGAGCGGTTGGAGCGCGAGTTCAACCTCGACCTCATCTCGACGGCGCCGAACGTCGTCTATCGGGTCGTGCGCGAGGACGGCGGCGAGGTCGTCGTCACAAACCCCAGCGAGTACCCGACCGGCAAAATCGCTGAAGTGTACGAGCCGATCGTGCGCGCCACTGTGTTGACGCCAAGCGAGTACATCGGCTCGATCATGGAGCTTTGCCAAGGACGTCGCGGCAATCTGCTCGGCATGGACTATCTGTCTGAAGACCGCGTCGAGCTGCGGTACACGATGCCGATGGCCGAGATCGTCTTCGACTTCTTCGACCAGCTGAAGTCGCGCACCCGCGGGTACGCGAGCTTGGACTATGAGCCCACCGGCGAGCAAGTCGCTGACTTGGTGAAAGTCGACATCTTGTTGCAGGGGGAGCCGGTCGACGCGTTCAGTGCGATCGTCCATAAAGACAAGGCGTATTCGTACGGCGTCGAGATGACCAAGAAGCTCCGCGAGTTGATTCCGCGACAGCAGTTCGAGGTGCCGATCCAGGCCGCGGTCGGCTCGCGCATCATCGCCCGCGAGAGCATCCGGGCGATCCGCAAGGACGTCTTGGCCAAGTGCTACGGCGGTGACATCACCCGCAAGCGGAAGTTGCTGGAGAAGCAAAAGGAGGGCAAGAAGCGAATGAAGATGGTGGGTCGCGTCGAGGTGCCGCAAGAGGCGTTTATCGCCGCGCTGTCGACGTCGCCGACGGCGGCCAAGGAGTAGCGGTTCAGCCTGTGGTGTGCGGCGCCTTCAACACCAGGCCGGCGTCGACGAGCGCAGCTTGCACCCGCAGCCGCTCGGCTTCGTGCTCGAACCCGCGCGTGTCCCCGAGCGACTCGCACACATCGAGCGCGTGGCAGGCGTCGGCAAGCACGAAGTCGTACGCAAGCTGCGCGGCCGCGACCTTGGTGGCCTTCCCCGGCAACGGGTCGGGCCGGTCGTAGATGTCGAGCCAGGCCTGGAGCCGGCGCAAATCGGCGGCGATCTGCTCGATCGGTGGCCCGACAGGGACTGGATCGGGCGCGCGCCAGCGCCGACACCGTCGCTTCACCGAAGCGGCGAGGTGCCACGGCAGCAACCGCGAGATCGACAACGCTTGGCGGCCTCCTAGCGCATCCTCCGATTGTGCGCCGAAGCCGGTCGACGCGCACCCGTTAAATGACGCATGTGAAATGGCACGCGGCCCCGGCGTGCACTATGGAAACCGTGCCGTCGACGCTGCCTGAGGGCGATCCCGCCCCCGCGGACGGCGCGCTGCCGCCGCAAATCAGCCACCGCGTCGGCGCGCGGCAGTTCGGGTTCTACGTCCACGTGCCGTATTGCGCTAGCCGTTGCGGTTACTGCGATTTCAACACCTACACGGCGGCCGAACTCGGCGGAACCGCGAGTCAAGCCTCGTACTCGCGCGACGCCATCGCCGAAGTCACATTGGCCCGGCGCGTGCTCAACGACGCCGAATTGCCTGTCAGCACAGTGTTTTTCGGCGGCGGCACCCCGACCTTGCTCCCGGTCGGCGACCTCGCCGCGATGCTGCACGCGATCGACGAAAGGTTCGGATTGCGCGCCGGCGCCGAGGTCACGATCGAGGCGAACCCTGAGTCGGTCGACCCCCGATCACTCGCCGAACTGCGGGCCGCCGGATTCAACCGCATCAGCCTCGGCATGCAGTCGGCGGCGTCGCACGTGCTCGCCGTCCTCAATCGACGGCACACGCCTGGCGCGCCGCAACGACGCGTCGCCGAAGCGCGCGCGGCTGGCTTCGAGCACGTCAGCCTCGACCTCATCTTTGGCACGCCCGGTGAGTCGGACGACGATTGGCGCGCCTCGGTGCGCGCCGCCATCGACGCCGGGCCCGACCACGTGAGCGCGTACGCCCTGATCGTCGAGGACGGCACCCGGTTCGCCGCCCGTGTTCGCCGCGGCGAGTTGCCTATGCCGGACGACGACGTGCTCGCCGACCGCTACCTCATCGCCGACGAGTTGCTCACGTCGTCCGGCTTTTCTTGGTACGAGGTCTCGAATTGGGCGCACGCCGGCGGTGAATGCAGGCACAACCTGGCGTATTGGCGCGGCGACGATTGGTGGGGCATCGGCCCGGGCGCGCACAGCCACGTCAGCGGACTGCGTTGGTGGAACGTCAAGCACCCGAGTGCCTACGCGGCGCGGCTTGCCAGTGGTTCGTCGCCCGCGCATGCGCGCGAACTTCTGGACGACGAGACCCGCCGGTTCGAAGACGTCATGCTGCGGCTGCGTCTTTCCGAGGGCCTCGACCTCGATGCCTTGGACGACGTTGGGCGCAAGGCCGCATCCGCCGAGGTCGACGTCGGCCTGCTCGAGGGGCCCGCGTTCGCGCGCGGCCGGGCGGTGCTCACGTTGCGCGGCCGATTGCTGGCGGACGGCGTGGTGCGGCGGCTGCTCGGCTAGCGGTCGGCGCCGGCCACCCCCGGCCACCGCCGCAGCCCGCAGCCCCGAAGGGCCCTGGACACCCGACTGCATCCGAGGACAACCATCGATGAGTGTCCTCGGGTGCAGCCAGGTGTCTAGGGGTCGCTGCCGAACCAACTCGCGTTGGCGGGACCGCTCAGGCGGGCGTGACCGGGGGCGACGCGGGCGCGGTCGGAGCGGCGCTGTCGTACGGCGACGGCTGGAACGGCGGGGCCGGTTGCTGCGAACCCGCTTGCGCCG
>JAICYF010000257.1 GCA_025934355.1 Acidothermaceae bacterium | reverse complement strand
CCGCCGCCATCCCCGAGGGATCGCCGTCGCTGCGATCGACGCTCTGGTGCAAGCGACCGAGCTGAAGATGGCGGACGTGGAGGTGCTCACGGACCGCTACCGTGGCCGTCACGGCATCAACGCCGCCAGGGCGGTTCTCGAACTGGTCGACGGCGGGGCTCAGTCCCCGAAGGAAACGTGGCTACGTCTGCTGTTGACGGATGCAGGCTTCCCGCGGCCGCAGACACAGATCGCGGTGCGCAACGAATGGGGTTGGGCCGAGGCGTATTTGGACATGGGCTGGGAAGACATCAAGGTCGCGGTCGAATACGACGGCGACCATCATCGGTCGGTTCGCTCCCAATACGCCAAGGACATCGGCCGGTCCGAGATGCTCGAGCGATACGGATGGATCGTCGTCCGGGTTATCGCCGAGCACCGCCCCGACGACGTCATCCGCCGGGTGCGTGATGCTCGAGCTCGCCGCATGTAACCACACTGCGAAAAAGCGGGCAGAAAATCGCAGCCAGGTTACGAGCACGGGCAAGGACTAGGTCGGCAAACGGCGGTTGATGAGCAGCGCCGCCAAGGCCGCCAACGCCAACACCAGCGCACCCAACCGCACCCAGCCCACGCTGGCATCGCCCTTGATCGTCTCGTAGCCGATCTGCTGCTGCAGCGTCGCGTAGACGGACTTCAGCTCCTGCAAAGACGCTGCGTTGTAGGCGTTCCCGCCCGAGAGCTGGGCGACCTTCTTGAGCGTCTCGTCGTCGACCGGCACCGGCTGGCGCTGGTCGTTGATCTCGACGAAGCCGTACGGGGTGCCGAAGGAGATCGTCGAGATCGGCACGCCCTGGTCCTTGGCGGTGCGCGCGGCGGTGAAGGCGCCCTTCGGGTTGTCCGGATTCGTCGGCATCGTCTCCTTGCCGTCCGAGAACAACACGATGCGCGCCGGCGGCGGCTTGTCGCCGCCGCCGATCACCGCGCCGACCGTCGCGATGGCCTGCAGGGCGGTGAAGATGCCCTCCCCGGTGGCGGTGCGGTCGGCGAACTGCAGCTTGTCCAGCGCGGTCTTGGTCGAATCCCGGTTGGTCGTCGGCGACACCAACACCGTCGCGGTCCCCGCATACGCGATCAGCCCGAGGTTGATGCCCGGGGTCAGCTCGTCGGCGAACTGCTTGGCGGCCTCCTGCGCGGCCACCATCCGGTTGGGCTGCACGTCGGTGGCGCGCATCGACTGCGACACGTCGATCACCAGCATCACCACCGCGCGGTTGCGGGGAATGCGGACGTCGTTGGTCGGGCCTGCCATCGCGATGGTGAACAGCACCAGCGACGCGACGAGCAGGATCGCCGGCACATGCCGCCACGTCGACGGCCGCTTGGGGGCAACGCTTTCCAGCAGCTCCATGTTGGCGAACCGCAGCATGCGCCGCTGCCGCGCCAGCTGCATCAAGATGTAGAGCGCGGCCAGCCCGAAGACGGCGAGCAGGAACAGGAAGAACCACGAATGTTCGAAGCCCGACAACGAGATCGGGCCGAGGAGCGGCAATGTCACTGCCGCCCCGCCAATGCCCCGCGCCGGCGGGATTCCACGAACCGCACGATGTCGGCGATCCAGTCGCGGTCGGTGCGAAGCGTCAGTATCGGGGCCCCGCAGCTGCGGACGGTGCGCGCCACGTCGGCGCGGTGCGCCGCGGCGGCCTTGGCGAAATCGTCACGCAGCTGGGCGTCGATGGTGAACTCGCGGGTGACCCCGGACTCGGCGTCTTGGAGCACCACGTCGCCGATGTCGGGCAGTTCGACGTCGCGGGGATCGAGCACCTCGATGGCCAACACCTCGTGGCGGGCGGCGACCGCCCGCAACGGGCGCATCCAGTTGATCGGCCCGAGGAAGTCGCTGATGATCACCGCCATGCCGCGACGGCGTTCCGGACGGCGCAGCGCGTCGATCGCCGTCGCCAGATCGCCCCGCACCCCGACCGGCGCGCGGGGCGTCGTGGCGATGGTGCGCAGCAGCGTCTGCTCATGCTGGCGGCCGGAGCGGGCCGGCACTCGCGTGATGTTCGCGCCGGTGGAGACGATCGCGCCGAGCCGATTGCCGCCACCGCTGTTGAGGAACGTGATCGCGGCCGCGGCCGCCACCGCCAGGTCCCGCTTCTCGCACACGGTGGTGCCGAAGTCCAGGCTGGCCGACATGTCGACCACCAACCACGTTTCCAGCTCGCGGTCGGCGATCATCTGCCGAACGTGGGGGTGCGTGGTGCGCGCGGTGACGGCCCAGTCCATGCGCCGGACGTCGTCGCCGGGCTGATACTCGCGCGACTCCCCCGGCTCGGAACCCGGCCCGGGGATCAGGCCGAGGTGATCGCCATGCAGCACACCGTCGAGCTTGCGTTTGACGGTGAGTTCGAGGGTGCGCAGCGCCGCCGAGAGCTTCGGGTCGTCGATCTGCCCGCGCTGCATCGAGGGCGGATGGACAGCCGGCGGCCGCTTGGGATTGGTCACCGACCGCTGGCCGCGCCGGCGGGTTGCATCACCGGGGGCACCGAATGCCCTTGCTGCGGAACGGCATTCACCTGCGGCAGGGCAACCGTCTGCAGCACCCGGTTGATGACGATCTCCGGCGAGATCTCGTCGGCGAGCGCGTCGTAGGTGAGCACCAGCCGGTGGCGCAGGACGTCGGGAATGACGTCCACGACATCTTGCGGAATCACGTAGTCGCGGCCGCGGACCAGCGCCAGCGACCGGGACGCCGCGATGATGCCCAGCGAGGCGCGCGGGGAGGCACCGAACGAGATCCACGTCTTGACGTCGTTCATGCCGAGCTGTTCGGGATGACGGGTGGCGGTCACCACCCGCACCACGTAGTCCACCAGCGCGTGGTGGACGAAGCCGTTGGCCGCGATGTCCTGCAGCCGCAGCAGGTCGCCGGTGTTGAGGATCTGCTTGGGCTCCGGCGGGCGCACGCCCATCCGGTAGATGATCTCGCGTTCCTCTTCCGGCGACGGGTAGCCGACGTTGATCTTGAACAGGAAGCGGTCGCGCTGGGCTTCGGGCAGCGGGTAGACACCCTCGTGCTCGATCGGGTTCTGCGTGGCCATCACCAGGAACGGGTTGGGCAGCGGGAATCGCTTGCCACCGATCGACACCTGGCGTTCCTGCATGACCTCCAGCAGCGCCGACTGCACCTTGGCGGGCGCGCGGTTTATCTCGTCGGCGAGCAGGAAGTTGACCACCACCGGGCCGAGCTCGGTGTCGAACTCCTCCTTGCCCTG
>JAICYF010000077.1 GCA_025934355.1 Acidothermaceae bacterium | reverse complement strand
TCAACCATCAGCCGAAACCGTGTAAAGCATCAACCGAAGCCGCAGTGTCAAGCATCAGCGGAACTAATACAAGGCACGGGTGCGCCGCCAGGGACTCGAACCCCGAACCCGCGGATTAAGAGTCCGCTGCTCTGCCAGTTGAGCTAGCGGCGCGTGAGTCGAGAGCCTATCAGCAGCGCGATGATCGCCCTGGGGTCCGGGTCAGGCGATCCGATCAGCGGCCGCCGGCGTCGTCGACGTGACGCCTTCACGCTCGAACATCTCGGCCGATCGCGGACCATTGGGGTCGATCAGGTCGACGAGCAGGGTGATCGGCAGGCCGCGACCGAGCGCGGTCATCAAGGGGTGGACGTCGGCCGAGCTGGTGTCGCGGATCTCCATGGTGGTCGCCCTTCCGGGTTGGTTCGGAAGTTACACCGTTGTAGTTCGGCCACCTGGCGCGCCGACTTTAGGCCGTTCGGAGTAATTCTTCGCCGTCACCCGTCCGCGCCGGTCCGCGCGGTGGCGTCGTCCGGCTCGGGCGTGACCGCACCGCCGGAGGTGGTGCCGCCGGCCCTGTCACTGTCATGGTCGGCGAGCGGTTGACGGTCAGCCTCCGGCGTGAACCCGATGCTGACCCGCACCTCCGGCCGGCGCTCCTCCATCATGGCGAGCCGTTCGAAGGTGGCCCGGTCTGCCGCGGTGAGCGGGGGTTGGGTCAGCGAGCGCGGCCACAGCTTGTAGTGCCGGACGACGTTGACCTCCGCGGCCAGCAGGGTTAGTTGCGCCGCGAGGAAGAGGAACGACAGCAGGCCGATGACGATTGCGAAGAAGCCGTAGACGTCGCTCGCGTTTGCCAGCGAATGCCGCACGTACAACCCGCCGGCGGCCTGCAGCGCCTGCCATAAGACCGTGCCAAGCAGCACACCAAGCCAGACGTCGCGAATGCCCAGCGGGTAGGCGGTCAGCGCGGTGAAGACGACGTAGTAGACGCCGAGGTTGATCACGAACGCGACGAGCAACGTCCAAAGCCAGGCCAGGTCGCCGTGCAGCCACGTTGTCCCGAAGCCGGCGATGACGGTCGACGCGACCGTCGCGATCGACAACGACCCGAGCCACAGATAGCCGCGCAGCCGTCGTTTGAAGAAGTTCGGCCAGTCTTTGAACGGGACGTTCCAGACGGTGTTCATCGCGTTGAGCGCGGCCTGACCGACACCTTGCGCGCCATACAGCGTGCCGAGTATTCCAACGGTCAGACCGAACCAGTTTCCCTTTAGCGGGTGGGTGTCCTTCTGCAACTGCTGACCGATGATGGGGAAGTTCGCGAACGCCGAGTGCAGCAATTGCCGGTGCAGTGACGGATTGTCGGCCAGCAACCAGCCGAGGATCGTCGCGAACAGCAGCAGCAGCGGGAACAGCGCGAACAACCCGTAGTACGCCATCAGCGCGGCCTTGCCGCCAGCCTGATCGTTGCCGAACTTCTGCATGACCGCGATCGGGAAGCCGATTGCCGCATGGCGCTGCTGGAAATCGTCGAACCGACGAAGCTGTCGTTCAACCGGGTTCACCGCGTGGCACCTCTTCGCCTTGGGGTCAGGAAAATCCTGCCCTGAAAGTGCCGCTCGCATCCTGGACGCGCGGGTCGGACCGGCTCAGTGTCTCGCCACGCGGGGGAATCGACCTAACAGCGCGTCGCGCGGACAATCGACGGAC
This sequence comes from Acidothermaceae bacterium, assembly GCA_025934355.1. GTDB lineage: Bacteria > Actinomycetota > Actinomycetes > Acidothermales > Acidothermaceae > JAICLV01. Next base: position 11,901 of record JAICYF010000077.1, on the reverse strand, counting down.
AAGACGACGACATGGCCGTACTGTGCACACGTGATCGAATCGGGCGATCAGCGGGACCGCTGGCGGAGCGAGCTTGAGCTCTTGGTCGCGGCCACTCACTCCTGGGCGATCATCACGCTCGACGCAGAGGGCAGGATCGATTCGTGGAACGCGGCTGCGCAACAGATCAAAGGTTGGTCCGCCGAGGAGATCGTGGGCCGACACGTGAGCGTGCTCTACCCGCCCGAGGACGTCGAGGACGGCAAGGTCGAGCGTCTGCTTGCGCGCGCTCGGGAGGTCGGGACCGTAGAAGACGAGGCCTGGCGGGTTCGCAAGGACGGCACGCGGTTTTGGGCCAATGTGGTCATCACCGCGCTCGTCGACGACAGCGGTCGACTTCGCGGTTACGGCAAGTTGACCCGTGACCTCACCGAGCGCCGACAGCTCGAGGTGGACTTGCAAGAGGCTCGGGCGGCCGCAGAGGCCGAGCGGCGCGTGGCGGAGGAGGCTCGGTCGGCCGCCGAGGAAGCCAACCGTGCCAAGGACCACTTCCTTTCGACGGTGAGTCACGAGCTGCGGACTCCGTTGAACGCCGTGATCGGCTTCGCGCAGCTGCTCGCGATGGAACCGCTGACCGCGAGCCAGCGCGACGCGATCTCCCACATCGAGAAGGCCGGCCGGCACCTGCTCGACCTCATCAATGAGGTGCTCGACATCTCACGGGTCTCCGCCCGCACGTTGTCGCTGTCGCCCGAGCCGGTCAGTGTCGCCGATGCCGTCAACGATGCCGCCGCGATGCTCACCGGCGCGGCGAGGGCCCGAAATGTCGAAGTCCTGATCGCGAGCGACGGCGCCGAACATGTCCTCGTCGACCGCCAGCGGATCAAGCAGATCCTGCTCAATCTGATGAGCAACGCGATCAAGTACAACTATGAGGGCGGCACCGTGATGGTCCGCTGGATGGAAGACCAAGGCCGGGTGCGACTCGATGTGAGCGACACGGGGGCGGGCATCCCCGCGCCGCTGATGGACAGGTTGTTCTCACCGTTCGACCGGTTGCACGCGACTTCGACAGACATCGAGGGCACCGGCCTCGGCCTCGCCCTTTCCAAAGGGCTCGCCGAGGCGATGGGCGGCGTGTTGTCGGCCGAGTCGACCGTCGGAAAAGGGTCGACGTTTCGAGTCGACCTGCCCGCGGCCCAGCCCCCGGTGACCATGCTCGAACACCGCCTGCCCGAGCCGGCCCGGATGGAAGCGAGCGGCGTGCACGCCCATGTCCTGTACATAGAGGACAACCTGTCGAATGCTCACGTCGTCGAACGCGTCATGCAGCATCGGCCCCATCTGGAGTTGGTGCACGCGATGCAGGGCCGACTCGGTGCGGAGCTGGCGCGTCAGCTTCAGCCGAAGCTCATCCTGCTCGACCTCCATCTGCCAGACGCGACCGGTGAGGACGTGCTGCACGAGATCCAAGGCCACCCGGCGACGTCCGGGATACCCGTCGTGATCATGTCTGCCGACGCCACACCTGGCCGGGTCCGGCGGCTCCTCGATGCCGGCGCGGTCGAGTACCTCACCAAGCCCATCGATGTGCCGCGCGTGTTGGACCTCCTCGACGAGTTCTGCCCCGCGAATCCACCGGACTGACTCAAAGCGAGCCGGCGGTGCATCCTGCTTGGTAACAGCGGGAGGCGCGACACATGGAGCCAGTAAGCCCAGCCGATCTGACGCGGACCGTGCTCGATCGGCACGCAAACGTGCCCGACGTCCGACTCAAAGAGATCATCACCTCGCTCATCGCGCACCTGCACGCGTTCGCGACCGAGGTCCGGCTTACTGAGCAGGAGTGGGCGGCCGGCATCCGCTTTCTCACCGAGGCGGGTCACATCACCGACGCGAATCGGCAGGAGTTCATCCTGCTCTCTGACACGCTGGGCTTGTCGATGCTCGTCGACGTCATCAATCACGACGCGGGGGAGGGCAGCACCGAGTCGACCGTGCTCGGTCCGTTCTGGGTCGCCGACGCGGCGTGGCGGGAGAACGGCGCGGTCATCGGCCGCCCGGACGACGGAGAGCCCCTGCACGTGTTCGGCCAGGTGCTCGACCTAGGCCGGACGCCGATCGCAGGCGCGGTCGTCGACGTCTGGCAGGCCTCGGGCCGGGGTTTGTACGACGTGCAAGACCCGCAGCAGCCGGTCGGGAACCTGCGCGGCCGGTTTCGCACCGACGCGGCCGGACGTTACGACTTCTGGACCGTTCGTCCGCTGGCGTACGCGATCCCGGACGACGGCCCGGTCGGGAAGATGCTCGCCGCGCTCGGCCGACATCCGTGGCGCGCAGCACACATCCACTTTAAGGTCTCGGCGGAAGGCTGCCGTTCTGTCACCTCACACGTGTTCGACGCGGAAGGCGGCTACCTCGACAGCGACACCGTGTTCGGCGTGAAGCCATCGTTGGTGCGGACGACATCGGTGGTCGCGGGCGCTCCGCCTGCGCCGTTCACCGGCGACGAGCACCGGTCGATCGAATACGACTTCGTGCTGGTGCCTAAGTGAATTTCAGTACAGGGACGCCGCCGCCCGAACTTGTATCTCGCCGTCCAAGACTCTGGTCTCGTACATCGGCTGTGGAGTGCTTGCAGGGCCGCGAACGACAGCGCCGTCGCTAAGCTGGAAAACGCTGCCATGCCAAGGGCAGGTGACGCAGCCGTCGGCAATGTTTCCTTCGTCTAGCGGTCCGCCCATGTGGGTGCACGTGCTCGCGAGCGCGTGCAACCGCCCGTCGCGGCGATGCAGCATCACACTCGCGCCGCCGGCGTCGACCTTGAGGGTCGCGCCGTCGTGAAGGTCTTCGTCGGCGGCGACGGTGGTCCAATCGGTGGGCCTCTCCTCGAAGGCGGTGTGGTTGACGTTCACGCCCTTGACGAAAGACAGGTAACCGCCGATGTACCCGCCCACGGTCAGCGTCGCGAGGCCGGCGAATCCGAGAGCGCGACCGGCGCCTCGCCGTCCCAGCTTTCGCGCTGCGAATGACGCCGTGTACATCACCAGCGCCGCGCTGTTCGCGGCGGCGTGCACGAGCCCGACACGGGTGTCAGGGCCGTAGGTGTCCGACCAGTCGTTGAACCCTGACAGCGCCGTCGGCACCGCTGCCGCGATACCCGCGCCGACGAGCAGGTCGGCGGCGGACTCACCAGCCGGACCACCGAGCGCGTCGACGGCCGCGGCCGCGCTCCACATGCCGATCGGCAGGTCAGTCAGCAGCGGGTGCAGCGGATGGCCGAGGTTGGTGCCGCTCAACGCGTTGCGCATCGCAGTCGGTCGCACGCAGCGCGACACGAGTTGTTGCACCGGTTTCGCGATCCGGTCGAGCACCTCGGCGCGTTCGATCCGCTTGACGAGGCGGACCGCTTGCGAGGTCAGGGTCGTAGCACTCGCCACATACGCCTCACCGGATCATGGCTGACACACCGGACGGAGCGGCACCTACCCAAAGCCGCCCGGCTTACGCGCCGGCGGGCGACCGTGACCGGGTCGAACAACGAGAGGGCGAGGTCACCCTCGCCCTCTCGTTGACCTGGGGTGAGTGACGGGACTTGAACCCGCGACACCCGGGACCACAACCCGGTGCTCTACCAGCTGAGCTACACCCACCATGAAGCCCGACGCGCTGCGTCGAACCGGGGAAAGTGTAGCCGGGTCAGGCCGCGGTGGTCAGGCGTCGGGGTCGGAGTCGGATTGGGCCGGGACCGCGTCGGCGAGGGAGTCTTCGCTCACGCCGGTGATCTGCGCCGAGATCGCGCGGGCGGTCGGCGTGTCAGGACCGGGTTGCGGAACGAACAGCGCGGCGCGGTAATAGCGCAGCTCCTCGATGCTCTCCCTGATGTCGGCGAGCGCGCGATGGCCGCCCTTCTTCTCCGGGCTGGCGAAGTACACCCGCGGGTACCACCGGCGGGCCAGCTCCTTGATGCTCGAGACGTCAACCATGCGGTAGTGCAGGTGGGCGTCGAGCGCCGGCAGGTCGCGCGCGATGAACCCGCGGTCGGTGGCAATCGAGTTGCCGCACAGGGGCGCCTTGCGCGCTTCCGGCACGAACTCGCGCACCGCCGCCAGCAGCCGCTCCTCGGCCTCCGCCATGGTGATGCCGTGCGGCAACTCGGCAAGCAAGCCCGACGTCGTGTGCATCTCCCGGACCACCGCGGGCATCTGGTCGAGCGCCTCCTGCGGGGGCTTGATCACCACGTCGACGCCCTCGCCGACGACGTTCAGCTCGGCGTCGGTGACGAGCAGCGCCACCTCGATCAGCGCGTCTGCGTGCAGGTCGAGACCGGTCATCTCACAGTCGACCCAAACCAGATACTCATTCATCGGCGAAGCCCGCGCGGTCGGCTAAATAACTCGTCACGAGGTCACACTCTATGGCGATCGGCCGCCGGCGCCGCGGTCCCGATCCACACCGATGTCGCCCGGCCGCGCCGGCGCCTCGCGAGCGAAAAGCAGGCCTCACCTATGCGCGCGCATAGGCGAGGCGTGCTTTTGACTGGTGAAGCCGCAATAGGAAGCCGCAGTAGGAAGCCGCAATAGGAAGCCGCAAGAGGCATGAGCAAGATCGGACCCGGCTACCCGCCGATGTGCGACATCTCGACCTTGCGCGGCTGACGCGCCCGGGTGTGCGCGGACCTCAGCTCGGAATACCGGTCGGCCCGCGCGCCCCACAGTTGGGCGATCGCGGCGTCAAGGGCGCCCGCGCGGGTCTCGTCGTCCGAACTGGCGCGGACGACGGCCCGCAGGTCGGTGCCGTGCGAGCCGAACAAGCAGGTGTACACCTCGCCGATCGCGCTCAGGCGCGCACGGGTGCAGGCCCCGCAGAAGGGCTGCGAAATCGAGGAAATGACGCCGATCTCGCCGGCGCCGTCGAGGTACCGGTAGCGCGACGCGACCTCGCCGCGATAGTTGGGATCGATCGGTTCGAGCTGCCAGCGGGCCGACAGCCGGGTGACGATCTCGGACGACGGGACCACGTCGTCGACCCGCCAGCCGTTCGTGCCTCCGACGTCCATGTACTCGATGAACCGGACGATGTGGCCGTGCCGGCGGGCGAACTCGGCGACCCGCTCGACGTCCGCGTCGTTGGAGCCGCGGCGCACTACGGTGTTGAGCTTGATCGGGACGAACCCGGCGGCGCTGGCAGCCTCGATTCCGTCGAGCACAGCGGCCAATGAGATCTCGGTGTCAGAGAGTTTCGTGAACAGCTCGGGGTCGAGAGTGTCCAGACTCACGGTGACTCGCTGCAATCCGGCGGCGCGTAGCTTGGTGGCGTGACGGGCAAGAAGCGACCCGTTCGTCGTGAGCGCGACGTCCTCGACGCCTGGCACGGCGGCGACCATCGCAACGAGGTCGGGCAACCCCGCGCGCAGCAACGGCTCGCCGCCCGTCAACCGCACTTTCCGCACGCCGGCGCGGACGAACGCCGCCACGACGTCCGTGATCTCCTCAAAGGTCAACAGTTCCTGGCGCGGCGCGAACACGAAGCCGGGGCCGAACACCTCCCGAGGCATGCAGTATTGGCAGCGCATGTTGCAGCGATCGGTGACCGACACTCGAAGGTCGTGCAGCGGGCGGCCCAGCGTGTCGCGAGTGACGGCGTCGCCTGCGGTCATCGGGCTTTCCCGTCGAGGTCGCTTTCGCGCTTTCGCGATTCGGGATGCTCGGCCAACCACGCGTCTGCGACGGCACCCGCCACCGCGTTGTGCAAGCGCGATTGGAACATCGTCGGAACGACGACGCCGAGCGCGCGCTGCTCGTCGGTGACGATGTCGGCCACGGCCCGGGTGGCGGCTTGCTTCATCGCGAGCGTCACCTTGGTGGCGCGGACGTCGAGCGCGCCGCGGAAGAAGCCCGGAAACACCAAGGCGTTGTTGATCTGGTTGGGCATGTCGGATCGGCCGGTCGCGAGCAGGGTGTCGGGGCGCGCCTCCTCCGGCAGCAGTTCAGGTTCGGGATTGGACAACGCGAAGACGATCGGCTGGGGCGCCATTGCCTTCAGCAAATCGGGGTCGACCGAACCGCGTCGGGCGGTGCCGATAAACACGTCGGCGTCACGAAGGGCGTCGGCCACTTCCGTGATTCCGCGGGGATTCGAGCGCTCGGCAAGCACTTGGTGATGGGGGAGCCCTTTCACGCTGAGCACGCCGTCCTTGTCGAAGATGACCAGGTCAGTGACTCCGGCGTCGAGCAACGCGGTGCTGATCGCGGTGCCGGCCGCGCCGCAGCCAACGAGCACCACGCGCACCTCGGAAAAGTCGCGCCCGGTGATCCGGCACGCGTTGAGCAACGCGGCCGACACGACGATCGCCGTGCCGTGCTGGTCGTCGTGGAAGACGGGGATGTCGAGCTGTCGTTGCAACTCCGACTCGACGCGAAAACAGTCGGGCGCGGCGATGTCTTCAAGATTGATGCCGCCGAACCCGGGCGCGATCGCGAGCGTCGTGTCGATGACAGCTTGCGGGGTTTTCGCGTCGAGGCACAGCGGATACGCGTTGACACCGGCGAATTCCTTGAAAATGACGGCCTTTCCCTCCATCACGGGGATGGCGCCGTAGGGCCCGATGTTGCCGAGCCCGAGCACGGCGGTGCCGTTCGTGACGATGGCGATCGAGGTGCCCTTGGCGGTCAACGTCCAGGCCGACTCCGGGCGCTTCGCGATCGCGGACGCGACCCGTGCCACGCCCGGCGTGTAAGCCATCGTCATGTCCTGCCGGGTGCGCAGCGGTGTGCGCGCGGCGACCTCGATCTTGCCGCCCAGGTGGAACAAAAACGTCGGGTCGGAGGTGTGGCGCACCCGCACCCCGGTGTGCGTCTCAAGAGCCGTCGCGACGTCGGTGACGTGATCCTCGTCGAGCGCCAGCAGGGTCAGGTCAACTGTGGCGCCCGCGGTCGTGACGTCGACGAGGTCCATCCCGGTGACCACGCCGCGCGCCTCGTCGACGACGCTCGCCAGCCGGGGCAGCAAAGTGGGGTCGTGCGGCGCGAGCACCCGCATGGTGACCGTGTACCCGGCGCCCGACGGCCGCGATCGCGGCAGTTCGGCGGGCGGCGGTGGGCGGTCGACCATGCTTCATCATCGCGCAACCGGCCCGATCTCCGCTGCGGAGCGGGATGTGGTGATCGCCACCCAACAAATTTCTTTGGCCGAACCTGTAATCACCGGCCGATCCCGGACATCTGATGGGTGTGGGCAGCGAGGCCAACGACCCGCAGCGATATGCCGCGATGTATCGCAGGCATGTGCGCGCGGTGCACAGCTACGCCTGGCGGCGGGTGGGTGACGGGGCGCCGGACGTTGTCTCGGAGACGTTCCTCGTCGCGTGGCGGCGGATGCCCCCGCTGCCGGACGACGAGGAGCTGCCCTGGCTGCTCGGCGTGGCCCGTCGAGTAGTCGCGAACACCGTCCGGACACGGGCCCGCGACGTCAGGCTTGATCGGCACCTACGGGCCGCGTTGGCAGCCGGTGTCAGTGTGATCGAACCGGACCACGCGCAGGTCTTGTGCGCACGCGACGAGGTACTCACCAGTCTGGCGCGGTTGAACCCGCGCGATCAGGAAGCCCTGCAGCTGGTCGGGTGGGAAGGTCTCGAGATCCGCGACGCGGCCCGCGTCGTCGGGTGCAGCGCGACGGCGTTCGCGGTCCGGCTGCACCGGGCGCGGCGACGGCTCGCGCAACTTCTTGACGCAGGGGACGACGAAGAGGCCGCGCAACGCGCGGTCGTCGACGCGCAGCCGGTGAGCTCGGCAGGGCCGGGTCGCTCGGCTGCCGCGTCGGGTCAACGGGAGGATTCATGACCGACGTCGCAGCGGCGCGCGCGTTGCTCAGCGCGCACGATCCGCTTTCGCAGAAGCAAGACGAGCTTGACGATCTCGCCATCGAGCGGATTTGGCAGGACCTGACGAGGCGGGTGGAAGGCGGGACGCCGCCAAGCGTTCGCGGACCGGTTCGGCGTGACCCGCGCACGGTTCGGTCGGCGGTGGCGTCGATCGTGGTCCTCGCGCTCGTCGCGGTTGGCGTGGTGGTGGCGGCCGGCGGCGGTGGGTCGGGGAGGCATTACGTCGCGTTGCAGCCGCTCGACTACTCGCGCGCGTCGAACCCGGTTCGCGGCGCGCCGGTGCTCGGTCAGTTGGCGAGCGCCGCTCAGGCGCAGCCGCCGTCGGGCGCCGGGGAGTGGTACTACCTCGAATCGGCGTCGTGGTCGACGTTCGCTGGAGGCACGCCCAGCGCGCGACCGCCCGGCATGCCCACGGTGGTCGAGCAATGGATCGGCCAGAACGGCGTCCAGCGGATCGTCACGCACTCCGATCTCCCGGCGCCCCCGGCGGGTCTCGACGCCTGGTTGCGCGCCGGACTGCCGCTCACGGGCGGCGACGTGCAGACCCACACCGGCGGGGCGGCCGCAGGGCAGTTCCCCGCTGAACTGTCAACCGACGCCGCCACGCTCGAGGATCAGTTGCTGACCGCGGAGGTCGGGTCAAGCACAACGGGCGCGGCTGGCGGACCGCCGCGCAGCGAGGAACTGATCGCTGCGGTCAAGGACCTGCGGGCTCAGCGCGAAATGACCCCGGCGCTGCAGGCGGCGGTGCTGCGCATGCTCGCCGCGCAGCCGTCGATCGTCAGCCTGGGCACCGCCACCGACCGGTTGGGCCGGTTGGTCCAGGCGGTCGGGCTGGACAGCACGTCGTCGGGATTGCCGACCCGGCACGTGCTCCTGTTCGACCCGACCACGGGCGAACTGCTTGGCGCCGAGGACATCTTGACCAAGTCCGCGGGGCAGCTCGGCGTGCCCATTCCGTCGGTTGTCTCGTACGTCATCTACGTGCGTGACGGATTGGTGCGCTCCGACACGAGTCTGCCGCCGCCGCTATGAGGAGAACGGAGAGCTAGATGAGAGGTCGGTTCACGACAGTGCTGCGCGCGACCTTCGCCGGTGTGGGGGGCGCCGCGCTGGCGGCCGCGCTGGTGACACCGTCAGGTGCGAGCGCGGTCGCCGCGCCGGCGTCGTCGGGGTCCGCGGGATCGGCGGGATCCGCGGCGGCGTCGTCCGAGTCGCCGAACCCGTGGATCAAGAAATCGGGCTTGCCTCCGGCGGCGGCGAAGCGACTGCAAGCCGCGATCGACGCCCAGCTCGCCGCGCACGGCGGGACGCAGATCAGCCCGTACGAAGTCGCTTACCACGGTGACGACGTCGTCATGGTCTTCGCGAACCCCGTGACCGGTGCGCTTCCGACTGATAGCGCCAACCGGAGCGAGACGCGGCAGCCAACCAGACCGGGTCGTCCGGGTGCGGCCGCCACGCTGGCTCCGTTGACGACGTCCTACAGATACGGCTGCCCGTACAACGGCACCACTGGGTGGACCTGCTTCTACCAAAACATCGACTTTAACCACTACAGCTGCGGCGGAACCGGGTCATGCGGCGACGGCGGCCGGATGCTCGAGTTCACCACATGCGGCACCCAAGACCTTTCCGCGTATGGCTTTTCTGGCCAAACGACCTCGTGGGTCAACAACACCAGCGCCTACGTGACGGTCTACGACGTCAACAACGCGCTGCTGTGGAGTGAGTCGCCGGGCAGCGCGTCGTCCTACGTCGGAAGCGGCGACAACGACCGTGCGGACAACTTCTGGCTGATCTGCTGACGAAGCTCCCCGGCTTCGCGCGCGGAGCCGGGTCAAGGGGGAGTGAGGGGCCGGCCACGGGGGTGCCGGTCCCTCACTTTGCGTCCTAAGGTTAGGCTGCCCTAAGCTACCCGCGATCTCCTCGCTGGAGCCGTCTCCCGACACCGACATGAGAGGCAACGTTGAGCACCGGCCGCATCGCCCTGCTTGGCGCCATCGCCGGCGTCACCATCTTTCTCGGCTTGCCAATCGGTCGGGTGCGCCGTCCGATGCCTGCGCTGAAGACGGTGCTAAATGGCATCGCGACCGGGATTTTGGTCTTCTTGTTGTGGGACGTGTTGGCGCACGCGTGGGAGCCGATCGATGGCGCGCTCAGCGACAAGCGCTACGCCTCCGCCGTGGGCAACGGTGTCGTCATGGCCGGGTGTTTTGGGTTCGGCATGCTGAGCCTGGTCGGCTACGAGAAGTGGATGGCGTTTCGGCTGAAGCGCAAGCAAGTGAGCATTGGCCCGGGCGCCGCGGCCGTCGCCGAGTTGCGACCGCATCCGTTGCTCGGCACGCATGGGCGGCGGTTGGCGCTGTTCATCGCAGTCGGCATCGGCTTGCACAACTTCTCTGAGGGCTTGGCGATCGGGCAGTCGGCGGCGGGTGGTGAGTTGACCCTCGCGACGTTGCTGGTCATCGGGTTTGCGTTGCATAACGCCACTGAGGGTTTCGGCATCGTCGCGCCATTGGCGAGCGAGTCCGACCGTCCGTCGTGGGCGGTGCTCGGATTACTTGGGCTCATCGGAGGCGGTCCAACGTTTGTCGGAACGATGGTCGGGCGGTCGTGGATCAACGACACGGTGTCTATCGCGTTCCTGGCGTTGGCCGCAGGCTCGATCCTTTACGTCGTCGTCGAATTGCTTGCTGTCGGCCGGAAATTCGATCGCAAGGTGCTGCTGACGTGGGGCCTCGTAATCGGCGTGATCCTCGGCTTCCTGACCGACGCCATCGTGACCGCGGCTGGCGCCTAACCTTCGAGAACGTAGCCGTAGAAGTGACTCGCGCGTTTGACGTCCGCCGACACGACGAAGTGGGTGAGGGCAATTCCCCCGGCGGGTGCTGGGAACTCGGCCATCGTCAACGATCCAGTAGGGGCCGGACCTCGATGGTCGCGCCGAGCCGGGCGGCTGGGATGCGTGCCGCGAAGGCGATCGCCGCGTCTCGGTCTGGTGCTTCGTAGAGGTAGTAGCCGTTCAGCGCGTTGGCTGCCTCGACGGCTGGCCCGTCGTTGGCTTGGGTCTGTCCATCGACGACGCGTACGGTCGTCGCGGTTGCAGCAGGTTCTAGTTGGCTAGCGTCGAGAACGCCGGAGTCTCGGCGAATCGCCTCGAACTCGGCGGTTACCTTTTGCTGCTCGTTCTCGGACAGATCGGCGATCACCTTGTCGGCCCCATTGAACCGGACCTGCAGAAAGAACCTCATCTCATCTCCCCATCGTGCGGCTGAAAGGCTTCGATTGATTAGTGCGCAGACCGGGAGGCGACCTGGGTCGCGAACTCTTCGTCAACGTGGTTCATGGCTTGACGCTAACAGGCATTGGACCGCATAGTCCAGTACGGCGCTCGACACATTGTCGCTCGGCTGGCCGGGCCTTACCTGTGGCGTCGCGAGTCCGAGAACACGCGCGCCGGAAGACTTTCGCAAAGACACTGCGCGCCCGGCAGGACTCGAACCTGCGACAACCCGCTTAGAAGGCGGGGGCTCTATCCGACTGAGCTACGGGCGCCAGCGGTCGCGCCGTCCAAGGCTACGCCAACCGTTATTCACGATCATTCGCGAAACGCTACGGTGGGTTCAATGGACGACGACGGCATCGCGATGAGGCCAGCCATTCAGGAGCCACCCGTTGAAGAGGGTGGCGACCCGGCTTGCTGGGCGTCTCTGCTGTGTCCCAACTGCGGGGCGGTCCCCGAATCACAATCGGCGACGGTGTGCCAGCGCTGCGGCGAGCCGTATCCCGCTGACGACGAGTAGCCTTCGCGCGCTACGCACCTTCCGCGCCTTCGCGCGCTACGCACCTTCCGCGCCTTCGCGCCCGCGCACCTTCGCGCCCTGCGCACCTTCCGCGCCTTCGCGCCCGCGCACCTTCGCGCCCTGCGCACCTTCCGCGCCTTCGCGCGCGCGCACCTTCGCGCCCTGCGCACCTTCCGCGCCTTCGCGCGCGCGCACCTTCGCGCCCTGCGCACCTTCCGCGCCTTCGCGCGCGCG